>DASQWP010000249.1:0-8801 GCA_035640195.1 Gaiellaceae bacterium
CGATAAAGATCTTCAACTGGCTCGCCACCCTCTGGCGCGGCCACCTCTGGTTTCGGGCACCGCTCCTCTTCTGCCTCGGTTTCATCGCCCTCTTCACGATGGGCGGGCTGTCGGGCATCATGCTCGCGGCCTATCCGGTCGACTACCAGGTGCACGACACGTACTACGTCGTCGCGCACCTGCACTACGTGCTCTTCGGGGGAACCGTGTTCGGCGTCTTCGCGGGGACGTACTACTGGTTCCCGAAGATCACGGGGCGGATGTACGACGAGCGCCTCGCGCAGGTCCACTTCTGGCTCATGTTCGTCGGCTTCAACGCGGCCTTCCTGCCCCAGCACATGCTCGGGCTGATGGGCATGCAGCGGCGAATCTACACGTACGAGCGGGGCGGGCTCTTCGAGTGGTACAACCTCGTCTCGAGCCTCGGCACCCTGCTGATGGGCATCTCCCTACTCGTGTTCGTCTGGAACGCCGCCAAGAGCTGGAGCAGCGGCCCGCGCGTCGGGAACGATCCCTGGCGCGCGGACACGCTCGAGTGGTACACGACGTCGCCGCCTCCGGCGCACAACTTCGAGCAGGTTCCGTACGTCTCGAGCGCGCGGCCGGTCCGGGACCTTCGGCTTCGACTGCGGGAGCCCTGGCGGTGACGGCGGGACCCTGGCTTCGGATGACGACCCTGGCGGCGACCGCCGGGGTGGCGGCCGTCGTCGCCACGGGCCAGTGGGGCCTCGCGCACGACGTCACCGCGCACGTGACCGTGGCCCTGCTGGCAGCGGTCGTGCTGACGGCGCGGGTGGCGTACCCCAGCCTGCTCGTCCCCGCTGCCGGAGCGTTCGCCCTCTTCGGCCTCGCGGGGATCTCCGCGCTGGCCGGCGCGCAGGACGGACTGCACCTCGCCCTCGGCGGCCTCGCCCTCGGGGCGGCCGCCTTCGCAGCGGCGCTCGCCTTCCGGCGAGGCGCTCCGGCGCCTGCGGGATCCTGGCGGGACTACGTCACGCTGACGAAGCCACGCATCATGGTGCTCCTGCTCGTGACCGGAGCGGGCGGGATGATCGTCGGAGCCGGCGGGCTACCGTCGGCCGGGCTCGCCCTCGCCGCCCTGGGCGGCCTCGCGCTCGCCTGCGGCGG
This sequence comes from Gaiellaceae bacterium, assembly GCA_035640195.1. GTDB lineage: Bacteria > Actinomycetota > Thermoleophilia > Gaiellales > Gaiellaceae > DASQWP01. The sequence goes on from DASQWP010000249.1 coordinate 1,129, forward strand.
CGCGAGCGCGCTCAACCACGTGCTGGACTCGGACATCGACACGCGCATGCGGCGCACGGCCGGGCGGCCGGTGGCCGCAGGCCGCATCGCTCCGGAGCGAGCGCTCGAGTTCGGCCTTGCGCTCTCGGCGTTCTCCTTCGTCGTCCTCACGAGCTTCGTCAACGTGCTCGCGGCGTTGCTGGCCCTCGCCGGAAACCTCTTCTACGTCCTGGTCTACACGCGCTGGCTCAAGCGCTCGACCCCGCAGAACATCGTCATCGGCGGGGCGGCGGGCGCCGTGCCTCCGCTCGTCGGCTGGGCCGCCGCGACCGGGAACCTCACCGTCCCGGCCCTCTTCCTCTTCCTCGTCGTCTTCTTCTGGACTCCGCCGCACTTCTGGGCGCTCGCGCTCCTCATCAAGAGGGACTACGCGGAGGCGGGCGTGCCGATGCTGCCGGTCGTCCGCGGGGAGCGCGAGACGGCACGCTCCATCGTCCGCTACTCACTCGTCCTCGTGGCGATCACGCTCCTGCCGGTGGTCTGGCGGACCCTCGGCGCGGTCTATCTCGGCGCGGCGGTAGCGCTCGGGCTCGCCTTCCTCTGGCTGGCGGTCGCCCTCGCACGCGAGACGACTCCCGCGCGTGCCCGCAGGCTCTTCAGCTACTCGCTCGCCTATCTCGCCCTCCTCTTCGTCGCCATGGCGATCGACCCTGTGGTGCTGGGCTAGATGGAACCTGAGCTCACCCGCCGGAACATGCGACTCGGCTTCGTGCTGCTGGCGCTCTCGCTTGCTCTCTTCGCCGGGTCGATCGTCGTCGCGGTGATCTACAACGCGCTCGCTTAACGCCTTTCTCGCCGTCCGGGAGGAGGCCGGCCCAGGGGTCCGACTCGGGGTCAAGGACCTCTTCGACACGTCCGGGCTGACCACGACGTACGGCTCCGCCATCTTCCGCGACCACGTTCCGGAGCGAACGGCGACCGCCGTCGAGCGGCTCGAGGCAGCGGGCTATGCCGTCGTCGGCAAGACGAACCTGCACGAGTTCGCGTACGGGATCACGTCCGAGAACGAGCACTTCGGCGACGTGGTCAACCCGCTCGATCCGACGCGGATTCCCGGCGGCTCGAGCGGGGGCTCGGCGGCGGCGCTCGCGGCGGGCCTCTGCGACGTCGCCCTCGGGACGGACAGCGCCGGGTCGATCCGGCTGCCGGCGGCCTGCTGCGGCGTGGTCGGCTTCAAGCCGACGCACGGCCTCGTGCCCATGGACGGCGTCTTCCCGTTGGCGCCGAGCTTCGACACCGCCGGGCCGATGGCGCGGTCGGTGCCGATGTGCCATCGAATGATGGACGTCCTCGCGCTCGACGACGCAGCGGCTCCTCTCGACGCGCTCGAGGACGTCTCCGTCGCGGTCGCCTGGACGGAGCAGGCCGAGCCGCTCGTGCGCGAGCGCGTCGAGGCGGCCGCCGCGCTCTTCCCCCGCCGGCGGCGGATCGACTTCCCCTTCCCGGAGCTCTTCTCGCCGGCGTTCCAGCGGGAGGTGGCGGACGTCCACCGCGACCTCTTCGCCGAGCACCGCGACCTCTACGGCGTGAACGTGCGCACGAAGATCGAGCGGTGCCTCGCCGTCACGGACGAGGAGGTGGACGCCTCCCGGGCTGCGCGCCAGGCCTACCGGGGACGGGCGCTCGAGGCGCTCGGCGAGGCCGACGTGCTGCTCATACCCACGATGGCGTTCGTCGCGCCGCCGGCCGGGGTCGGCGACCTCGCGCTCCGTGAGGACGTCATCCGGCTCACCTCCCCCTTCAGCTCGCTCGGCTGGCCGGCGCTCGCCCTCCCGTGCGGCCCGGCCGAGCACGGCCTCCCCGCCTCACTTCAGCTCGTAGGCCGCCCGGGCGCGGACGCCCTCGTGCTGGCAGTCGGCGAGGCGCTCGAGGCCGTGCTCAGCTGAGCGGGGCGGCAGCTTCGTCGGCCAGGACGACCGTCTGCGCCGCACGTACGCGAGCTGCTGGGAGCGACTCGTCGCCGGCGAGCACGAGGGCGAGGATCTCGCGCTTGCCCTCGCCTGCGACGAGGAAGGCGGCCAGCGGCTGGGCGTTCACGTACGCGAGCGAGAACGAGAGGCGCGGGTGGGGCGGCGGCCAGCCCGGCTCGGGAACGTGGACGACGGGGCCCGGGTCGGCGAGCTCCCCGTCGTGGCCGGGATAGAGCGAGCCGGTGTGCCCGTCGGGGCCGATCCCGAGCAGGACGAGGTCGAGGCGCTCGGGGAGCTCGACCTCCTGCGAGCGGAGCGGGTGGACCTGCTCCTCCGGGATCGGCACGCGGGCGAGCAGCGCCTCCCGCGCAAGGCGCTCGTTCGAGTCCTCGTGCTCGGGCGGCACGAGCCGCTCGTCGCTCCACCACACGTGCCACGAGCCCCAGTCGAGGTCGAGCCCGGCGAGGCGCTCGTACACGGGCCCGACCGCCCCTCCGCCCGTCAGCGCGATCCGGAAGGGATCGCGCTGCTCAGCCTGAGTCGCGATCCACGCGGCGGCGTGGATCGTTAGGTCGGGGAAGACGCGAAGCTCCGTACGGCCTCCTCGTAGATGCGGTCGCGACCGAAGTTCTCCAGCTGGTCGGACAGGAAGTCGCTCGACGTCTTCGGCTCGAGCCGGGTCGGCCTCGCCTCGCGGCCGTCGACCTGCACGAGCTCGACCTCTCCGGCCGGCTCGAGGTCGAGCGCGACCCTGCGACCCAGGCGCCCGCACAGCCAGCCCTGGAGGAGGAGCGCCTCCGCGGCCGGTCCAGCGACCCGAAGCCGCAGCGCGTCGCCCACCTCGGGCCAGAGAGCCGCGAGCCCTCCCCGCCAGGGAAACGTGCGCGCCCAGGCGATGTCCGAGACGGCCACCCGGTCGAAGAGCTCCGCCAGGCACGGCAGGGCCTCCGCCGGGTCCGGCCACTCGCCCGAGTCGACGACGAGGCGGTCTGCGATGGCGACGAGCTGCTCCAGCTCCGGAGCGCCGAACGGGAGCGGCCCCCGCCAGCGCACGAAGACCGGCAGGTCGGAGACGAGGAGCGGGACGACGACGCTGGCCGGCGCGCTCGCGCGGCGCCCGCAGAGCCGGAGCACGATCACCTCCGAGCAAACCTCCCGGTCCTCGCCGCCCCGGACGAAGCAGCGCAGGTCGACGTCCCCGTCGAGGCGGTCCTCCTCGTCGTCCGGCCGCGGGAAGAGGAGGATCGTGCGCGAGGGATGGCGCTCGGCGAGCCCGGAGAGCGTGCGGGTGGCGGCCTCCTCCCAGCGCTCGGGCACCCAGGCGACATGCGTCATCACGCTCGTCCGCAGACGGGGTGGCTGTCCCGGCGCCGCCGAGGCCTCGCGCAGGCGCGCGAGCTCGCGCTCCACCTGGCGCACGGTCACGCGTTGGTTCAGTGCCGGCGCCACGAGCGGCCATCCCTGTGCAGGAGCTCGTCCGCAGCCGGCGGGCCCCAGGTCCCGGCGGCGTAGTTGGGGAAGTGCGGGCGGTCGCGCTTCCACGGCGCGACCATCGAGTCGACGAGCGCCCACTGCTCCTCGACCTCGTCCGCGCGCGTGAAGAGCGTCGCGTCGCCGAGCAGGCAGTCGAGGATGAGCCGCTCGTAGGCCTCCGGCAGCCCGACGCGGAAGGAGCCGCCGTAGAGGAAGTCCATGTGCACCGTGCGGATCGTCAGCCCCTGGCCCGGGACCTTCGCGCCGATGGCGAGCGAGACGCCCTCGTCGGGCTGTATGTGCACGAGGAGGACGTTGGGACGCAGCCCCTCCTCGACGTCCACCTCGAACGGCGGGTGAGGCGCTCGCTTGAACTGGATGGCGATCGTGGTCTCCCGCCGTGGGAGCCGCTTGCCGGTACGGAGGTAGAACGGAGTGTCCGCCCAGCGCCAGTTGTCGACGTAGAGCTTCGCGGCGACGTAGGTTTCCGTCGCAGATTCGGGGTCGACGCCTTCCTCCTCCCGGTAGCCGGGCACCTCCTCACCGTCCACGTAGCCGGGCACGTACTGGCCGCGGACGACGTGCTTCGGCCCGGGCGTGTGCGTGGCGCGCAGCACCTTGACCTTCTCGTTCCGGACGGACTCCGCGCTGAAGTCGATCGGCGGCTCCATCGCCGTGAGCGCGACGAGCTGGAGCAGGTGGTTCTGAACGATGTCCCGGATCGCGCCGGAGGCCTCGTAGAAGCCCGCACGCCCTTCGATCCCGAGCGACTCGGCCACGGTGATCTGCACGTGGTCGACGAACTGGCGGTTCCAGATCGGCTCGAAGATCCCGTTGGCGAAGCGGAGGACGAGCATGTTCTGGACCGTCTCCTTGCCCAGGTAGTGGTCGATGCGGAAGATCTCGCTCTCGTCGAAGTAGGCGCGGACGATCTCGTTCATACGACGGGCGGTCTCGAGGTCGTGGCCGAACGGTTTCTCGACGATGAGGCGCGTCCAGCCTCGCGCGGCGTGGCGCGGCCCGATCTGGACGACGATCGGTTCGATCGCGCTCGGTGGGACGGCGAGATAGTGGACGCGGTTGTCAGCCGTGCCGCGGGTCTCGTCGAGCTCGTTCAGGGTCTCGATGACCTCGCGGTCCTCCTGCGCGTCGACGAGGTCGGCGCAGACGTAGCGCGTCCCCTCCGCCAGCTCCCCCCACACGTCGGCGCGGAACTCGTCGCGGCCGTGCTCCTTGACGGCCTCCTCCATCTGCTCGCGAAACTCATCCGTGGACATCGGCGTGCGGGCGACGCCGACGACGGCGAACTGCTCCGGGAGGAGGTTGCGGACGGCGAGCGCGTAGAGGGCCGGAAAGAGCTTCCGTTGCGTCAGGTCGCCCGAGGCGCCGAAGATCGTGAGCGCGCAGGGCTCGGGCGTGCGACGCGACCGGAGGCCCTCGAGGAGCGGGTTCTCAGCGAGCTCGGTCACCGGACTGTGCCGCCGCCTGCACGGCGTGGCCCCCGAACTGATTGCGGAGGGCGGCGTTCACCTTGGCCGCGAAGGACTCGTCCTGCCGGGAGGAGAAGCGGGCGAAGAGCGCGAGGGCGATGGCCGGTACGGGCACGGCCGACTCGATCGCCTCGTGCACGGTCCAGCGGCCCTCGCCCGAGTCCTCGACGTAGCCGCGAATCGACTCGAGGCCGGGGTCCTGCTCGAAGGCGCGCTCGAGGAGCTCGAGCAACCAGCCGCGGACCACCGAGCCGTGCTGCCACAGCGCGGCGACCTGGCGCAGGTCGAGCTCATAGTCATCGATCTCGTTCAGGAGCTCGAAGCCCTCGGCGTACGCCTGCATGAGCCCGTACTCGATCCCGTTGTGGACCATCTTCACGAAGTGCCCGGCGCCCGAGGGGCCGACGTGCGAGTAGCCGCCTTCCGGCGCGAGGGTCTGGAGGGCCGGCTCCACAGCCCGAAAGGGTTCCGCCTCGCCGCCGACCATGAGGCAGTACCCCTCCGCCAGGCCCCAGATCCCGCCGGAGACGCCCGCGTCGAGGAAGAAGACGCCCTTCTCCTTCGCGGTGGCCGCGCGGCGCTTCGAGTCGCGGAAGTTGGAGTTGCCGCCGTCGACGATGGTGTCGCCGTCCTCGAGCAGCGGCAGGAGGTTCCGGATCGCATGCTCGGTCGGTTCGCCGGCCGGGATCATGAGCCAGAGGACGCGCGGCTGCTCGAGCCGGGTGGCGAGCTCGACGAGCGAGTCGGCCGTCCGCTCGGGCGCCGTGCGCGCGTACGTCTCCACCTCGTGCCCGTCGCGGCGCAGACGCTCCGTCATGTTGCCGCCCATGCGGCCGAGGCCGACCATGCCGAGCTTCACGTGGATACCTCCTCGAGTCTGACGCGGACGATGGGGCGGCCCCGCTCCGCCAGGGCGGCGTAGTCGCCCGCCGCCTGCGCCTCGATCAGGCGGGCGAAGCCGAAGTCTCGGCCCGGGACGGTGAGCTCCTCGCCGGGGTCGTCGACGACCTGGACGAAGCGCCCGGTCGGCGGCCCGCCCTTGTGCAGCTGCCCGGTCGAGTGGAGGTAGCGCGGGCCGAGCCCGACGGTCACGACGCAGGCCGTCTCGCGCGCCCGGGCCACGAGCGGAGCGAGCTCCGCCTCCCGCGCCGGGTCGACGAAGGCCTGGATGGCCACGTAGGTGGGCGGCTCCGCTCCCGCGAGCAGCTCCTCCAGCGTCCCTTCCGGACCGGTCCCGGTGCCAGGCACGGGGCCGTGGCCGGAAAGGACGTCGGTGGTGCGGTCCTTCGCCTCCTGCACATTCGGCTGGTTGAACGGGTTGACGCCGAGGACGGAGCCTGCGACGGCCGTGGCGAACTCCCAGCGGTAGAGCTCGGCGCCGAGCTCCGCCGTGGAGCCGGGGCGCAGCTCGTGCGCCTGCCGGTCCGGCCCCTCGTCCGACTCGCCCGGCGCGGGCACGAGCCCTCGCCCGTCCTTTCCGGTCGACTCGGCGAGGAGCTGCTCGAGCCAGAGCTCGAGCCCATCCGCCTCGGGGACGACGACCTTGTCGCGCCCCTCCTGCCAGGCGGCGCCGAGCGCGAGCCCGAGGTCGAGCCCGGGGTTCTCCTCGCTCCTGCAGGCATCCAGCATGCCCTCGGCACGCTCGAGCAGCGCCTCCACGTCGACTCCCATGACGGCCCCGGGTGCCATCCCGAAGACGGAGAGCGCGGAATAGCGCCCCCCGATCGTCGGCTCCCCGAGGAAGATCGCGCGGAAGCGGCGCTCCTCCGCGAGAGCCTCGAGCTCCGAGCCCGGATCCGTAATGGCCGCGAACGCCTCGCCGCGACCGCCGGCCAGCTCCCAGAAGAGGTCTAGGTGGCAGCGCGTCTCGAGCGTCGAGCCCGACTTCGAGGCGACGAGGAAGAGCGTCCGCTCGAGGTCGAGCGACTCGGCCAGCCGCCGGACGGCAGCAGGATGCGTCGTGTCGAGCACGTGGAAGCGCTCGGCGCCGAAAGAGCGCCGCAGCACCTCGGGAGCGAGGCTCGAGCCGCCCATGCCGAGCAGCACGACGTCCGCGAAGCCGGAAGCCGCCTCCGCGAACGCGAGGAGCTCCGGCACACGCTCCTGCATGCGGAGCGGCTCGTCGAGCCAGCCGAGCCAGTGCGCCTCGTCCTGGCCGGTCCACAGCGTCGCGTCGCGAGCCCAGATCCGCTCGACAAGCTCGGCGGTGTCGACCGAGGCCACGGGCTCTAGATGGTTGATCGGGAAGTGTGGTGCCGGCGGGGGCGTCCGTGACCGAGCATGGCGCCGCGATCGCCCGCAGCCCGTACCTGGAAGGTACGGGTGAGGAACGAGCGTGGTGTCAGGCGCTGTGTCACGGGCGTCATCCGGCGGTGCCACGGTTTCCGGTCAATTCTCGATCAATCATCTACTAGGCGGTGACGAGCTCGCCCGACTTGGCGCGGATACCCTCGAGGAGCTCCGTGAACGAGTCGGCGAACTTCTCGACGCCCTCGCGCTCGAGCGTCTGCGTGACGTCGTCGTAGTCGACGCCTGCCTCCGCCAGGCGCTCGAACGTGCGCCGCGCCTCGTCGAGCCCCTGCTCGAGCGTCTCGGCCACCCTGCCGTGATCCTGAAAGGCCCGGATCGTCTCCTCCGGCATCGTGTTCACCGTCATGGGCCCGATCAGCTCCTCGACGTAGAGGACGTCCCGGTACTCGGGATTCGTGGTCGAGGTCGAGGCCCAGAGACAGCGCTGTGGCGAGGCGCCCTTCTCGGCCAG
>DASQWP010000250.1:0-4003 GCA_035640195.1 Gaiellaceae bacterium
TCCGAAGGCGCTCGCGCGCTTCGGTGGGGAGACGCTCGCGGAGCGTGCACACCGGCTCCTCTCCGAATCCTTCGAGGAGGTGCTGGCAGTCGGGAAGGCGGTCGACGGGCTGCCGCTCCCCTTTCCAGTGCTCGACGACGGCAGCGATCTCCGGGCCCCGATTGTCGGCCTCGCCGCGGGTCTGCGGCTCGCTACCTGCGAGCTCTGCGTGGTCGTGCCAACGGACATGCCCTGGCTCACCCCGGCGGGCCTGCTCGAGCTGGCCGCGGCGGCCCGCGGGGTCGACGCCGCCGTCCCGCCGACGGGCCCGCTTCCGGGCGCCTATCGGCGTTCGGCCCTCCCGGCGCTCCTGCGGCGCATCGAGGCGGGCGACCTCGCCCTTTGGAACGCGCTCGCGGAGCTCCGCACGACCCTGGTCGACCTCGACCCGGCCGAGCTGGTCAACGTCAACACGCCGGCCGATCTTCGTCGCTCCCCCTGATCGCCCTCGAGGCGCGGTCAGGCCCGCTCGCCCGCCTCTGGCAGCGTGAAGGGGATAGCGCCGACCAGCAGCGTCGGGAACCCCGCACGGGCGAGCGTCGGCAACGAGACTCTCGAGGGCGGACGCGACTTCCGGCCTAACGACCCGCGTACGAGATGAGCTCGAGCAGGCTCCCGTCCGGGTCGCGGAAGTACACGCTCGTGCCGCGCCCGTGGGCGCCCGCGCGCTCGACCGGCCCTGCCTCGATCTCGACGCCGCAGCGGCGGAGGTGGTCGACCGCCTCCTCCCAAGTTCCCGGCCACTCGAAGCAGAGGTCGCTGTTCCCCGGCCGAACGCGCTCGCGGGCGACGAGGTCGCCGACCTCCGTGCCGGGCCCGTGCACGTTCAGGCGCTGGCCGCCGAGGGCGTACGCGTACCGGCTCTGGCCGAGTTCGACCACCTCGGCGCCGAGCACCCGCCGGTAGAAGGCGTTCGAGCGCTTCCAATCGGAGACGGCGACGACGAGGTGGTCGAGGCGAAGCTTCACGAGCCGGATAGGGCCACGAGCTCGAGGCGGTTGCCCCACGGGTCTCGCGCTAAGAAGCGCCGGCGGCCCGGAAAGCGCCCGTCCGACTCCACCGGCGCCCCCGCCGCGCGCAGCCGGGCTGCAAGCTCGTCCAGGGCGGCCGCGTCCGCCACGCGAAGCGCCGGGTGCGCCTTGTCGGCCGCCACGAAGCTCGTCGTGACCCCGACGTGCAGCTCGTTGGCTCCGCAGGCGAACCAGACGCCGCCGGCTGCCGCGAGCGGCTCCGGCTTGGGGATCTCTTCGAGGCCGAGCAAGCGGCCGTAGAACCAGCGCGCCTCCTCCTCGCACCCGGGCGGCGCGGCGACCTGGACGTGGTCGAGGCCCGTAATCGTCCTAGCCACCCGCGACGCCGGCCAGTCCGCGCAGCGTGACGACGCGCTGGCGCTCGGCCCCGATGGAGACGAGGGAGACCTCCACGTCGAGCGTCTCCTCGACGTAGGCGACGTAGCGGCGGGCGGCATCCGGGAGCGCATCGAGCTCCTCGACGTCGTCGAGCGGCTCCCGCCAGCCCGGCAGCGTCTCGTACACCGGCTCGGCGTGGTGGAAGTCGCTCTGGTGCGCGGGGAACTCCTCGGTCTCCGCGCCGACCGGGATCCGGTAGCGCGCGCAGACGGGGATCTCCGCGAACGTGGAGAGGACGTCGAGCTTCGTGAGCGCGAGCGAGGTCATCCCGTTGACGCGCACGGCGAAGCGGAGGGCGACGAGGTCGAGCCAGCCGCAACGACGCTCGCGTCCGGTCGTCGTCCCGTACTCGGCGCCCAGCTCGCGCACGCGGGCCTGTCCCGGCCCCTCGATCTCGGTCGGGAAGGGGCCCTCGCCGACTCTCGTCACGTACGCCTTCGCCACGCCGAGCACCCGGTCGATCCGCGTGGGGCCGATCCCGACCCCGGTCGAGGCTGCGCCCGCCACCGGGTTCGACGACGTCACGAACGGATACGTGCCATGGTCGAGGTCGAGCAGCGTTCCCTGTGCTCCCTCGAGGAGGACGCGGCGGCCGTTCCGGATCGCCTGATCAACGAGGAGGGACGTGTCCGCCACGTACGGTCGCAGGCGGATCGCGTGCGTCTCCATCTCGTCGGCGAGGGTCTCGATCTGCAGGGGCTCGACGCCGTGCAGCCGCTCGAGCTGGACGTTCTTCTCGGCGAGCGCCGTCTCGAACTTCTGGCGCAGGATCTTCGGGTCGAGGATGTCCTGCACGCGGATTCCGATGCGGGCGGCCTTGTCGGCGTAGGCGGGGCCGATGCCGCGTCGAGTCGTCCCGATCTGGAGCTTTCCGAGCCGCCGCTCGCTCACCGAGTCGAGGGCGACGTGCCAGGGCATGATGAGGTGCGCGTTGCCGGAGACGCGGACCCCCGCGGTGGGGATGCCGCGTGCTTCGAGGTCGTCCAGCTCCCGGACGAGCAGGCCGGGATCGACGACGCAGCCGGCGCCGACGACGCAAACCGTTCCGGCGTAGAGGATCCCCGAGGGTACGTGGTGGAGCTTGAACGTCTCCCCGTCCCGTACGATCGTGTGCCCCGCGTTGGGCCCGCCCTGGTAGCGGCAGACGACGTCCGAGTCCCGGGCGAGCAGGTCGACGATCTTTCCCTTGCCCTCGTCGCCCCACTGGGCGCCGACGATCACCGTCGCTGGCATCGACCGGAGCTTAGAGCGAGGGCAGGCCGGCAGTCGCGCTCACGACGCCGCCAGGTCGGCGAACTTGGCGTAGCGCTTGAGGAAGGAGAGCTTGACCGTGTCCGTGGGACCGTTGCGGTGCTTGGCGACGATCACCTCCGCGAGACCCTGGTCGGGCGAGTCGTCCGGGTTGTAGTACTCGTCGCGGTAGATGAAGCAGACGATGTCCGCGTCCTGCTCCAAGCTTCCGCTTTCTCTCAGGTCGGAGAGGATGGGGCGCTTCTCGTGGCGCTGCTCGACGGCCCGCGAGAGCTGGGACAGCGCGACGATGGGCACGTCGAGGTCGCGCGCGAGGACCTTGAGCGAGCGCGAGATCTGCGAGACCTCCTGCACCCGGTTCTCGGGGCTCATCCCGGAGGTCATGAGCTGGAGGTAGTCGACGATCAGGAGCCCGAGGTCGGGATGCTTCGACTTCAGCCGGCGTGCCTTGGAGCGGATCTCCATCATGGTGATCCCGCCCGAGTCGTCGACGTAGATCGGCGCCTTCGCGAGCTTGTCGCAGGCCGCGGTCAGGCGCGGCCAGTCGTCCGCGGAGAGCTTCCCCGTCCGCAGGCGCTGGGACTCGACCTTCGCCTCGCTGCACATGAGGCGCTGCGTCACCTCCGACTTGGACATCTCGAGGGTGAAGAGAGCGACCGGGACGTTCTTGCGGACCGCGAGGTTCGCCGCCATGCCGAGCCCGAGGGCGGACTTCCCCATGCTCGGCCGCGCCGCGAGGATGACCAGGTTGCCCTCCTGGAAGCCGGACGTGATCCGGTCGAGGTCGCGGAAGCCCGAGGGCACGCCGGTCACGTCCGCGCCCGACTCGTACAGGGCGGTGATGCGGTCGAAGCTCTCTCTCAGGAGCTGCTCGATGTGGCTGAACTCGCCCTGCGCGCGCTCCTGCGAGAGGTCGAAGAGGATCTGCTCGGCGCGGTCCACGAGCTCGGTCGTCTCGCCGGGACGTTCCCAGCCGAGGCGGGCGATCTCGCCCCCGGCCCGGATGAGCCCGCGCAGCGTCGCCGTCTCCTTGACGATCTGGGCGTAGTGCCCCGCGTTCGCGCTCGCGGGAACGAGGGCAGCGAGCTCGTGGACGCGGACCTTGCCGCCGACGTCCTCGAGCTCGCCGCGCTCGTCGAGCTGGTCGACGAGCGTGATCGCGTCCACCGGCTCGCCTTTGGCGTAGAGGGCGAGCGCGGCGCGGAAGACCTTCGCGTGGCTTTCCCGGTAGAACTCGCGCCCGTCGGCCGACAGCACCTCGCTGACCGCGGCGATGGCCCCCGAGGAAAGCATCATCGCGCCGA
>DASQWP010000251.1:0-14856 GCA_035640195.1 Gaiellaceae bacterium
CCGTCGCGGTCCCGGCTTCGGATCCCGACCGAGCCGCTCTCCCGTCGCCAGACGAAGCCCGTCTCCTCCTCCGCCGTCCACTCCGCGTGCCCGGCCGTGGTCGCGTCGGCCAGGCGCTCGCACAGCTCGACCAGGCGCGTATAGGGACTCGTCTCCACCCTGTCTCGACTCGTCTCCACCCTGTCTCCCTTCCCAGCGGACGGCGGTCTCAATCGTGCCTTCTCCCCGAGGTCAGGCGTACCCACGGACGCGCAGGTACGCGACCACGACGCTGAGCACGGCCACGCCGGCGAGGCTCGCGACGGAGATCGCGTCGACACGCCTGTACGCCGGATGGCCGGGCCCGAAGCCGGCGAGGGCCAGCACCGCGAGCGCGCCGCCGACCAGGCCGCCGAAGTGCCCGCCGATCGAGACGTTCGCCACGGCGAACGTGAAGAGGACGTTGAGGAGGACGATGCCGAGGGCGGCTCCGCCGAAGACGTAGATGCGCTTCCGCTCGAGGACCACCCCGGCGCCCAGGATCCCGAAGATCGCGCCCGAGGCTCCCACGGTGAATGCCTCCGGATTCACGAGGAGGGCGCCTGCCGCCCCCGCGAGCGCGGAGACCAGGTAGATCCCGATGAACCGCCCGCGCCCCAGCAGCGCCTCGAGCGCCCGGCCGAACCACCAGAGGATGAGCATGTTGAGCCCGATATGGATCAGGTTCGCGTGGAGGAAGGCGCTCGTCAGGAGACGCCACCACTCCCCCTCCGCGACGAGAGGGCCGTAGAGGGCGCCGTCCCGGAAGATCTCGCCCGAGGAGGTCCGCCGCAGCCCGTCCGGGGACTGGACGATCTGGAGCAGGAAGACGCCGACGTTGACGGCGATCAGCGTCTTGGTGACGACCCCGCCCGCTCCCTCGGCGGCTCCGCGCTGGACGCGGCGCGCCGCACCCTTGGCCCCGGCCGTCTGGCCGGCGCACTCCGGGCATTTGATGCCGACGGCCGCGTAGACCATGCAGTCCGTGCAGATCGGGCGCTCGCAGTTGGAGCACCGGACGCCCGTCTCCCGGCTGGGATGCCGGTAGCAGACCTGGGTCTGTGTCTGCTCGGGCGCGGCCATGGCGGGGATCGTATCGGCGCCGTATAGGGTCACGAGCCCGTGCGCGTCCACGTCGCCTTCACCCCCGGCGAGGCCGAGCGCGTCCCGACTGCCGTCGTCGTCGACGTCCTTCGGGCCAGCTCGACGATCGCCCAAGCCCTGGCCTCCGGCTACCGGCGCGTCCTCTGTTGCGCCGAGCTCGACGAGGCTCGGGCGCTCCGTGATCGCCTCGGCGAGGGCGTCCTCGCCGGCGAGCGCCGGGCCGCGGCGGTTCCCGGTTTCGAGCTCGGCAACTCGCCTCGGGAGTTCCTGGAGCCGCAGGGGGAGACGCTCATCCTGTCGACCACGAACGGCACCCGCGCCGTGGTGGCGGCGGCGGCGAACGCGGAGATCGTCCTGGTCGGGAGCCTCCTCAATCTCGACGCCGTCGTCGGTGCTGTCCTCGAGGCGGGCACGGACGTCGAGGTCGTCTGCGCCGGCGTCGACGGGCGCTTCACGCTCGACGACGCGTACTGCGCCGGTCGCATCGCCGGATTGCTCGGGGGTGAGCGGAGCGACGGCGCCGAGGCCGCGGTGCGGATTGCAGGCTCGTTCGCGACTGCGCTCGAGGGCCTGCACGCGTCGGAGAACCCGTTCCACGAGAAGCTCGGGGAAGACGTCGACTGGTGCGCGCGCGAGAGCGTCCTCTCGGTCGTGCCGCGGCTGGCGGGCATGAACGGCTCTGCGGCAGAGATCGTCGGGTAGACCGCTCGACGGTCAGGTGCGTGCGCCCTGCTCGCGCCGCTCGGCGCAGCGGGCGCAGACGCAGGTCGTCGGCGACAGCCGCAGCCAGCCGCGGGGAAGGAAGCCCGCGTGCCGCCCCACCTCGGAGACGGCCGCCCCGCAGCGGCAGGAGTACACGACACAGAGCTGCGTGTACGCAGAGTCCGGAGAGCTGTAGCTCACCCCATCTCGTCCGATTGTACGCCGTCGCCGCTCGGCCCACGGCCGCGGCCGCCGCTCGGTGGGTGTGAGACGATCAGCGCCTGTCGGAGCGAGGAGAGGAGAGCTGAGCGTGAACGAACTCGGGGCCACTCATTACCGTTGGGAGGACATGCCGAAGGAAGTGCTCAAGCCGGATCTGAAGCGGCGGCTCATCTCCGTGGAGCGGATGATGCTGGCGCACGTGTACCTCGAGAAGGGCTGCATAGTCCCGAAGCATTCGCACGAGAACGAGCAGCTGACCTACGTCCTCGAGGGCGTCCTGCGCTTCTGGCTCGGGGAGGACGAGTCCGAGGTCGTCGACGTGGCGGCCGGGGACGTCCTTCACCTTCCCTCCCATCTCCCGCACAAGGCAGAGGCGTTGGAGAAGACGCTCGACGTCGACGTCTTCTGTCCGCCGAGGGAGGACTGGCTGGCCGGGTCGGACGCCTACCTGCGCCGTACGTGAACCTCGGGCTCGACGACAAGGTCGCCCTGGTCTGCGGCTCGAGCCGCGGCCTCGGTCGAGCCGTAGCCGACGAGCTCGCAGCCGAGGGTGCCTCCATCGTCCTCTGCGCGCGCGACGCGAACCGGCTCGGCCGGGCCGCCGAGGAGATCGAGCAGGCGACGGGCGCCGCGGTGCTCGCGGTCCCTGCCGACCTCGGTGTCGCGGGGGAACCGACCCGCGCGGTCGAGTCGTGTCTCGAGCGCTTCGGGCGGCTGGACGTTCTCGTTGCGAACACCGGCGGCCCGCCTGCGGGAACCCACGAAACGCTTCAGCCCGCGGACTGGGACCGGGCGACGGCGCTGCTCCTCAAGAGCACCGTCGAGCTCGCCGCGAGCGCGCTGCCGGCGATGAAAGCCAGCGGATGGGGCCGGATTCTCGCGGTGACGTCGATCGCAGCGAAGCAGCCCGTCGACAACCTCATGCTTTCGAACAGCCTGAGGGCGGCGGTGACCGGCTTCGCGGCCACCCTCGCCCGTGAGGTGGCGAGGGACGGGATCACCGTGAACACGATCCTCCCCGGTTACACGAGCACCGAGCGGGTCACGGAGCTGAACGAGGCCAACGCGAGACGCGAGGGAGTCGACCCGGCAGAGATCCAGGCACGCCTGGAGGCCGAGATTCCGCTCGGCCGACTCGCGGAGCCGCGAGAGCTCGCTGCGCTGGCCGCCTTCCTGGTCTCCGAGCGCGCCGGTTACATCACCGGGGGCGCCTTCGCCGTAGACGGCGGCTGGCTGCGCAGTCTCTTCTGACGAGAGTCGATCGCCGATCAGCACGGGGCGGGCTGCACGCTGTCTTGACAGGAGAACGTGTGTTCGTGTAGAACATGCGTTCCCATGGTCGCCTGTCTCACGATTCCGGCGTTTGCCCTTCGCGCCCCGCTCCTGAGGCGGCCCGACCTTGCGGGGAAGCCCGTCGCGCTCGCGCCGGCGCCGGGAGCCCAGCCCCTGCTGGGGCCGTGCACCGGTGCCGCCGAGCGTGCGGGGATCCGAGCGGGGATGCGCCTCTCGGAGGCGCTCGCCACCTGTCCCGAGCTTCAGCTCGTCGAGCAGGACCCGGCCGAGGTCGAGGAGGAATGGGAGCGCCTCCTGCGCCGGCTCGAGGACGAGGGGCTCGCAGTCGAGTCCGCCGAGCCGGGCTGTGCCTACTTCGAGACACGCGGGGTCGAGCGGCTGGCGGGCGGACTCGAGGCCGCGCTCCGGCGGGCGCTCGACGCTGTCGGTCCCAAGTGGGAGCCGCGGGTGGGAGCGGCCTCGCGGCGCTTCGCGGCGCTCGCGGCGGCAACGGTCGCGCCTCCGGGACACACGGTCGTCGTCGACGACGGCGAGACGCGGCTCTTCCTCGAGCCGCTTCCGCTCCACCTTCTCCCGCTCGCTCCCGAGCGGCGTGAGGAGCTGGCCGAGCTCGGCGTCAAGCGCCTCGGCGAGCTGGCCCGCCTGCCGGGCGCGGCAGTCGCCGACAGGCTGGGGGTGGACGGCGCAGAAGCCTGGCGGCTCGCGCACGGAGAGGACGACGGCGGGGTCGAACCGCGGCGGCCCCCTTCCGAGCTCGCGGAGTCGCTCTCCTTTCCCGAGCCGATCGCGAACGAGCTCACGCTCGAGCGCGCGCTGGCGGCGCTCGTCGAGCGCGTGCTCGCCCGCCCGGAGCGGGCCGGCCGGGCGCCGCGGCAGCTCGCCCTCTCGGCGAAGCTCGTCGGCGGCGGCTCCTGGCGAAGCTCGCTCACGCTTCGTGAGCCGACGGCGGAGCCCGACCGCCTTCGGCTCGCGCTCGCGCCCAGGCTCGCCGAGCTGCCCGCTCCGACGGCGGAGCTCCGGCTCGAGCTGGGCGAGCTGACCGAGTCGGCGGGAACCCAGGCGGAGCTCGTCCGCCCACGCGGCAGCCGTCTACGGGAGCGCTTGCGGGAAGGGCTTCGTCAGGTGCGGACGGGGGCGGGTATCGACGCCGTCTGCACGGTCGTCGAGGTGGCGCCGTGGTCGCGCATCCCCGAGAGCAGGGCGATTCTCGTTCCGCGCGACGACTGAACGAGCCGCGGCCCGTGCTCGTCGTCGCCGCCGAGGACGGCTTGCCGGCACGGGTGGACGGCGTCGCGGTCGCGGGTGTGCGCGAGGAGTGGCGGGTCGTCGAGCGCTGGTGGACGGAGGAGCCGGTACGGAGGCGCTACTTCGAGGTGCTGCTCGAGACGGGCTGCAACGCCGTCGTCTTCCTGGACGGAGAGAGGGGAGGATGGTTCACGCAGAACGCCTAGGCCTCGGGGATGTCGTGCTCGACAGTGTCCAGGGGTCAGCTCCCGGCCGGCTCGACGACGACGGAGGGCGCCGAGCGACGCGCTGCTCCGTGGAAGACCGCCTCGACGTTGTTCCCGTCGGGATCGAGCGCATAGGCGGCGAAGTAGCCGGGATGGTACGGGCGCTCGCCCGGGGCGCCGTTGTCGCGGCCGCCCGCGGCGAGTGCCGCCTCGTGGAAACGGTGGACGGCCTCGGGGTCGTTCGCCTGGAAGGCGAGGTGGAAGCCTGTGGTCGGCTCGCCGTCGTCGCTCACGAAGAGCTCGTCGGCGGAGAAGTAACCCTCGCCCTCCGTGGTGAGCTCGCCGCCGAGGGCCTCGAGCACGACATGGTAGAAGCGCTTGCTCGCCTCGAGGTCGGCGACGCGCAGGTGCACGTGGTCGAGGAGCCGGCCGAGGTGGTACTCGGGCACCGGCGGAGCTTAGCGAGGCCGATTCTTCTTGGGGCACCCCGGCCCACCACCCGCTTTCGAGCGTACCGCCGCAGAGCGCGCGCATGGCGCGCGGAGCGTCGAGAGATGCGCACGTGAGTGCGCCGTCTTACGTCGAGCTCCACGCGCATTCCGCCTACTCCTTCCTCGACGGCGCCTCCCTGCCCGAGGAGCTCGCCGCCCGCGCGGTCGAGCTCGGCTACGACGCTCTCGCGCTCACCGACCACGACGGCCTCTACGGCTCGCTCGAGTTCGCCCACGCCGCGAGGGCGTTCGGCCTCCGTCCGCTCACCGGCGCCGAGGCAACCCTGAGCGACGGCTCGCACGTCACGCTCCTCGTCGAGACCTCGCGTGGCTACGCGAACCTCTGCCGCCTCCTCACCGCCGCCCACGCGCACGAGCGCTTGAACCCGCGCCTCGATCTTGCTCTGCTCGAGGAGCGGAACGAGGGCCTCGTCTGCCTCTCCGGCTGCGCCCGTCACGGCCTCGCCGTCACGAACCCGAACGCGGCCGCCCGCCTCGCCCGCGCCTTCGGGCGGGAGCGCTTCTACGTCGAGCTCCAGCGTCCTTACGCCCGCGGAGACGCACGACGCAACGCCGCGCTGCGCGCGCTTGCCGACACGCTCGGCGTCCGCACCGTCGCCACCGGAGACGTGCACGCGCACGACCCTCGCCGCGTCCGCCTCCAGGATGTCCTCGTTGCCGTTCGTCACAGGACCTCGCTCGAGGGCTGCGAGGCAGAACGCCGCGGGAACGAGGAGAGCGTCCTCCTCGCGCCCGGCGAGGCCGCGGCCCGCTTCCCCGACGACGCCGACGCTGTCGAGGCCACCCGCGAGCTCGCCGAACGGCTCGAGTTCGACCTCACCGCGGAGCTCGGCTACCGCTATCCCGACTTCTCCGACCGCGAGGACCCGGCCGACGTCCAGCTCGCCCGCGTCTGCCGCCGCGCCTTCGAGGAGCGGTATCGACAGGCCTCGCCCTTGCTCCGCCGCCACGCCGACGAGCGCCTGCGTGATGAGCTCGCCCTCATCGCCGAGCTCGGCCTCTCCGGCTTCTTCCTCCTTCACTGGGAGGTTCTCGAGCTCGCGCGCGAGGTCGCCGCCGAGGTGCGAGGCGCCGGGTCGCCGCGCCATCTCCTTCCTCCGGGGCGCGGCCGCGGCAGCTCGGTCGGCTCCATCGTCTGCTACCTGACCGGCCTCTCGCACGTGGATCCCGTCGCGTCCGACCTCGCCATCGGCCGCTTCCTGAACCGCGAGCTCTCATCCGTGCCCGACATCGACCTCGACTTTCCGCGCGACATCCGCGAGAAGCTCATCGTCGCCGTCTGCGACCGCTACGGGCGCGAGCACTCCGCGCTCGTCGCCAGCTTCGCCACCTACCGCTCGCGCGGAGCGATCCGCGACGTGGGCAAGGCGCTCGGCCTCCCGCCGGCCGAGCTGGAGCGGCTCGCCCGTGTCTCCGACGGCTGGAGCGCGCGCAAGGTGGGGGAGGAGATGGAGCTCGTGCCGGGCTCCGACACTCGGCTCCGCTCCCCACGCTGGCAGGCCTTCCGCGAGCTCTGCGCAGAGATTGCCGGGCTTCCGCGCCACCTCTCCCAGCACCCGGGCGGCATGGTCATCTCGAGCCGGCCGCTCGTCGAGCTCGTCCCCGTCGAGCCCGCGGCGATGGAGGGTCGCCAGAATTGCCAGTGGGACAAGGACTCCTGCGCCGACGCCGGCTTCCTCAAGATCGACCTGCTCGGGCTCGGGATGCTCTCCGCGGTCGAGGAGTGCGTGGAGCAGATCGTCTCCCTGCGCAAGCAGACCATCGACCTCTCGCGCATTCCGCTCGACGATCCAGCCGTCTACCGGGAGATCCAGGAGGCGGACACCGTCGGCCTCTTCCAGATCGAGAGCCGCGCGCAGATGCAGAGCCTCCTGCGCACGCGTCCGGAGAACCTCGACGACCTCACCGTCCAGGTGGCGCTCGTCCGCCCGGGGCCGATCCAGGGGAAGGCCGTGCACCCGTACGTCGAGCGCCGGCAGCGCAAGCGCGAGGACGCGGCGTACGAGCCGCCCTACGACCACCCGCTCCTGGCCGAGTGCCTGCGCGAGACGCTGGGCGCGATCATCTTCCAGGAGCAGGTGCTCGACGTGGCGATGGCGCTCGCCGGCTTCGGCGTCGGGGAGGCGGAGGGCCTGCGCCGCGCCATGAGCCGCAAGCGGAGCCGCGACGCCATCGAGGCCTACCGGCAGCGTTTCCTGGAGGGCGCGGCCGCGAACGGGGTCGACCGCGAGACGGCCGAGCTCGTCTTCGGGAAGATCAACGGCTTCGCCTCCTTCGGCTTCCCCAAGTCGCACGCCGCCGCCTTCGCGCTCCTCGCCTACCAGTCGGCATGGCTTCGCCACCACTACCCGGCCGAGTTCCTCTGCGCGCTTCTGAACGCGCAGCCGATGGGCTTCTACCCGCCCGCCAGCCTCGTGCGCGACGCTCAGCGCCGCGGCGTCGAGGTGCTGCCGCCGGACGTGAACGTGAGCTCGGACCGCTGCCGGATCCAGGGAGGCGCCGTCCGCGTCGGGCTCGGCTACATCAAGGGGCTCGGCGAGGAGCCCGCCAAGGCGCTCGTGGCCGAGCGCGAAGGTGAAGGGGCCTTTCGCAACGTCTCCGACCTGGCCCGGCGTGCCCCGCTCGAGCGCCCCGCGCTGGAGGCGCTCGTCATCTCCGGCGCCTGCGAGGGGTTCGGCTGGCCGCGGAGACAGCTCCTCTGGCGCCTCGGTCTCGCGCCCCGCTCCGTGAGCGCCGGTGCGGGCGGCGCCGAGCGGCAGCTCGCGCTCCCGCTGGCGCCCACGAGCCAGATCCCCGAGCTCGCCGAGCAGACGCCCTGGGAGCGCATGCTCGCCGACTACCGCCTGACGAGCCTCTCCGTCGGCGTCCACCCGCTCGAGCTCCTCCGCCCGCACCTGCCCGCGGAGATCGCCTCGAGCGCCGACCTGGAGACGGTGCCGAACCGCTCGCCGGTGGCCGTCGCGGGGCTCGTCGTCGCACGCCAGCGCCCGGCGACGGCGAACGGCGTCGTCTTCATGCTCCTCGAGGACGAGCACGGCCAGATGAACCTCGTCGTCCCGCCGCCCGTCTACGACCGGCAGCGGGCGCTCGTCCGCGGGGAGCCGCTCCTGCTCGCACGCGGCCGCTTCGAGCGGTTCGAGCGCAACAGGAACGTCGTCGTCGAGGAGCTCGTGACGCTGGCGCCCCTGGCTCGACGCGTGGCGAACGACGCCGAGGTGCGCGCGGCCATGCCCGCTGCCCACCACTTCGGCGGGCGCTAGTGTCCCTTCGTGATCGCGCGGCGCCC
Organism: Gaiellaceae bacterium; assembly: GCA_035640195.1. Lineage (GTDB taxonomy): Bacteria > Actinomycetota > Thermoleophilia > Gaiellales > Gaiellaceae > DASQWP01. The sequence continues at coordinate 8,589 of DASQWP010000251.1, forward strand.
GCTCTGGCTCGAGGACGCCTTCGGCGCGGAGGGGGACGAGGAGGCAGACGCCCGCGAGCTCCGCGAGACGATCAGCGCCGACGTGTGCATCGTCGGAGGCGGCTACACAGGCCTCTGGACGGCGCTCAGGATCAAGGAGCTCGAGCCGGACGCCTCCGTCGTCCTCGTCGAGTCGGTGTTCTGCGGGCACGGGCCCTCCGGGAGAAACGGCGGCTTTGCGCTCTCCTGGTGGCCGAAGCTCGAGACGCTCACGGAGCGGGTCGGCCGCGAGGAGGCTCTGCGGCTCGCGCGCGAATCCGAGCGCGCGGTCGCCGAGCTCGGCGCCTTCTGCGAGCGCGAGGGGATCGAGGCGCACTTCCATACCGGCGGCTGGCTGTGGACGGCGACCTCGCCAGCCCAGGTGGGCTCGTGGCTCGGCGCCGTCGAGGCTGCGGCGCAGGTCGGAGCCGAGCCCTTTCGGCTTCTCTCCGCCGAGGAGGTCCAGGCGCGGACGGGCTCCCCGGTGCACCTCGGAGCCGCCTTCGAGGCAGGCGCGGCGACGGTGCATCCCGGCTTCCTCGTCCGGGGGCTCCGGGGGGCGGCGCTCGCCCGGGGCGTACGCGTCTGCGAGCGCTCGCCGATGGTGGAGCTCGACCGGGACGCCGGCCTGGTGAGGACGATCCGCGGATCCGTTCGCGCGGAGGCCGTCGTCCTCGCCGCCGGCTCGTGGCTCGCCGGCCTGCCGGAGATCCGGCGCGCCGTGGTGCCGCTCTCGAGCGACATGGTCGCCACCGAGCCGATCCCGGAGCGCCTGGAGGAGGCCGGCTGGACGGGCGGCGAGGCGGTCTCCAACTGCCGCCTGATGGTGCACTACTACCGGACGACCCGCGACGGGAGGGTTGCCTTCGGCCGCGGCGGCGGGCGGCTCGCCTTCGGTGGGCGTGTGGACGGGGCGAAGTTCGGGTTCAACGAGCGCCAGACCCGGGAGCTGAGCGAGGAGCTCCCGCGCCTCGTCCCATTCGCGGGCGGAGCGGCGCTGACGCACGCCTGGGGCGGGCCGATCGACCGCACGACCGACGGCCTCCCCTTCTTCGGTCATCTGCCCGGGCGTGCTCGCGTCGTCTACGGCGTCGGCTACTCGGGCAACGGCGTCGCGCCCACCCTCACGGCGGCCAAGATCCTCGCCTCGAGCGCCCTCGGACGCGACGACGAGTGGTCGGGCTGCGGCCTCAACCGCGGCGTGCCGAGCCGCTTCCCACCCGAGCCGATCCGCTTCGTCGGCGGGCTGGTCGTCCGCGAGGCCGTGCGTCGCAAGGAGACGCGGGAGGACGAGGCCAAGCGCGTCGACCCGCTCACGCGCGCCGTTGCGAGCCTCGCACCGGCGGGGTTCTTCCGTGTCGAGCGGCGGCGCTGAATCCTCAGTCGAGCTCGAGCCCGAAGCGCGGCAGCCGCCTGCGTACGAGCCGGTCGAAGACCTCCTCGTACTCCTCGGCCGCCTCTTCGTCGAGCGTGCGCGCGTAGGCGTCCCGGTACTCGAAGAGCGCGTCCCGGGCGGAGTCGACCAGGTCGACGTAGTCGCCGTAGCGCTCCTCCGCCTCGTCGCGCGGGGCGCGGTCGTAGGAGCGCAGAGCGGCTTCGCAGTCGCGAATCAGCCCGGCGTACTCGCGCTCGAAGAGCTCGAGCTGCCGCTTCACCAGGTCGACGAAGCGCTCAGCCACTTCTTCCTACACTAGTCGCACGCCGCGCCTGCTCGTCCGCACCTGGAACCTCTACCACGGCAGGACCCACCCGCCTTCCGGCCGGCTGCACCTCGAGCGCATGGTGCGGCTCGTGACGGCCGACGCGCCCGACGTGGTCGCCCTCCAGGAGGTGCCCCTCTGGGCCGTGCGGCGGCTGGAGAGCTGGAGCGGGATGGCCTCTGCCTGGGCGATGACGATGCCGGCCCTGCTCGGACCGCTCGCGCGCCGCGCCACCGACCTCGATCCTCAGCGCTTCCGCTCCAGCTTCACCGGCCAGGCGAACGCGCTGCTCGTGAACCCGCACTTCGAGGCGGGGCGTCACCGCCGTCTCGTGCTCAACCCCGGGCTCTCGCGCGGCGAGTGGCTCCTGCGGGGAGGCCAGCGGCGGGTCTGCCAGGCGCTCGAGGTGGAGGCGCGGGGCGAGCGGCTCGTCCTCGCCAACCTGCACGCTTCGAACAGCCCTGACCGGCGCCTCGTCGGCGAGGAGATCGAGCGGGCGGCCGGATTCCTCGCGGAGGCCGCGTCCTGCGTGCTCTGCGGGGACTTCAACGTCGCCGGCAACCCGGTGCCCGGGTTCACCGCGCCGATCGACGGGATCGACCAGGTGCTCGTCCGCGGCGCCACCATCGAGCGGGGGCCGGAGCCGTGGCCCGAGGAGCGGCGACGCTTCGACGGCCACGTCCTCTCCGACCACGCGCCCGTGGAGGCGGTGGTCGCGTGAAGTACGTCGGCAAGACGCCCACGTTCAAGGTCGATCTCCGCGAAGGACGTGAGCCTCGCAGCGAGCTCGTGACGACGCTGCTCTGGGGCGATCCGCTCCATGTCGTCGAGGAGGACGGCGACTGGGTACGCGTCCGGGCACGCGGCAAGCGTCCGGGCTGGCTGCGGCGAGAGCTGATCTCGGACGCGAGCCTGCTCGAGATCTACGTCATCGACGTCGGCCAGGGCGATGCGGTGCTCCTGAAGACGCCCGAGGGGCGCTGGCACCTGATCGACGGCGGGGTCGAGAACGCGAAGCAGATGACGAAGAAGGGCGCGGCCAACTTCATCCGCTGGAAGTTCCTGCAGGACCTCCGCGAGGACAAGGTCACGCTGGCGAACGTGGTCCTCACGCATGCGGATGCGGACCACTACGGCGGCTTCGTCGACCTCTTCTCGGGCCGGCTTCCCTTCCATGCTCCCTTCGACGTGGAGGTGGACACGTTCCTCCACAACGGGCTCGCGCGCTTCGCCTCCCGACCGTCGATCGGCGACCGCCGCCGCTGGCGGGGCGGCGCCTTCCCCGTCGACCGAGGCCTTCCGCGCGAGGACGACTTCGTCGTCGAGCTCCTGGACGGTCTCGAGACGTTCGCCGGCCCGCCCCGCCAGCTCCAGTCGGGCTACGCCCGGCTGGCCGAGGCGGTCGCCGCCCGCGCCCGAGCCGCGCGGCGCATCTCCTACCGCGACGGTCACCTTCCGGGCTACGGGCCGGAGGACGAGGGCGTCACGATCCGCATCCTCGGCCCGATCCTCGAATATGCCGGCTTCGGCCACTGGGGCCTCCGCGAGCTGGGAAGCGACTCCGTCACGCTGAACGGCCACTCCGTCGTCCTCCGGCTCGACTACGGGCAGGCGAGCATCCTCCTGACCGGCGACCTGAACAGCCGCTCGCAGGAGCTCCTCCTCAGCTACCACCCGCCGGAGGTCTTCGCGGTCGACGTGGCGAAGGCGTGCCATCACGGCTCGGAAGACGTGCACCTGGACTTCCTGCGCGCCACGCAGGCGCGCGCCACCGTTGTCTCCTCAGGCGACAACGAGACGTACGCGCATCCGCGTCCGGCGCTCCTCGGGGCCTCGGCGCGGTACGGGCGAGAGGCGCGCGGGAGAACGCAACGGGAAGTGCTCCCGCCGCTCGTCTACTCGACCGAGCTGGCACGGTCGATCGAGCTCGCCTACGCGCTCTCCCTGCGGCCCGGGCTCCTCGACGAGACGGACGTGGAGCTGCCGAGCGAGCGCTGGCGCTTTCGGCGCCTGAAGTTCACGCCCGTCTCCACGGACCTCGTCTACGGCCTCGTGAACGTGCGCACGGACGGAGAGCACGTGCTCTGCGGGACGATGGAGGAGAGCGGCAAGGACTTCGACGTCAAGGTCTTCCAGGCCGGGGTCGACGTCTGAGGGCCGGGAGCCTCGACCTCGCGGCGGTCCGCGCCGAGCTGCCGGTGCTCGCCCGGTTCGCCTACCTGAACGCAGGCACGTTCGGCCCCCTTCCGCGCCGCAGCGCCTCCGCGATGGCGGACGCCGTCGTGCGCGACCTCCAGCTGGGTCGCTCGAGCCGCGAGTTCTTCGAGAGCCTGCTCGCGCTCCGCGAGGAGCTGCGCGAGTCCTTCCGGCTCCTGCTCGGCGCGCAGGCCGGGTCGATCGCGCTCACGGCGTCGACGACGGAGGCCTGCAACGTCGTCCTCGGAGGCCTCGGCCTCGGGCCGGGCGACGAGGTGGTGACGACGGACTCCGAGCATCCGGGCCTCTTCGGCGGCCTCGTCGCCTCCGGGGCGACGCTGCGGGTGGCCGCGATCCGTGAGCGGCCGGCCGCCGAGGCGCTCGCCGCCCTCGAGTCCGAGCTCTCCGAGCGGACACGGCTGATCGCCCTCTCCCACGTCTCCTGGCTGACCGGGGCGGTGCTGCCGGTGGTGGAGCTCGCCGGGCGCGGCGTCCCGCTCCTCGTCGACGGCGCCCAGGCGGCGGGCGCGATCCCGGTCGACGTCACGGAGCTCGACTGCGACTTCTACACGGTCTCGGCGCAGAAGTGGCTCCTCGGGCCCGACGCGACCGGCTGCCTGTACGTGAAGCCGGAGCACGTCGAGGAGCTGCGGCTGGCCATGCCGTCCTACCTCTCGTGGCAGCATCCGGAGTACGAGCCGAAGCCGGACGCGGCCCGCTTCGATCCCGGCTGGATTCCGGCGGCGTCCCTCGCAGGCCTGCGCGGCGCGCTCGAGTTCGCAGCGGAGGTGGGGGAGGAGCGCTTCGCCCGGGCCCGCACGATGGCCGAGCGCTGCCGTGAGCTCCTCGCGCAGCGGGTGGAGGTCGTGACGGAGCCGGGTCAGGCGACGCTCGTGACGTTCCGGGCGGACGAGCCGGAGGCCCTCGTCGCGCGCCTCGCGGAGGCGGACGTGGTCGTCCGCGACCTCCCGGGCACGGGCTGGGTGCGCGCCTCCTGCGGCTGGTGGACGAGCGAGGAGGACCTCGAGCGCCTCGTTCGCGTCGCCAGCCCGTCGTCGATGCCCTCCTCGTAGATGCGCGCGATCGCCGCCGCGTCCTCCGGGCCGGCGGAGCGGGTCCGGTACGCCACGGCTCTAGCCGGTGCGGAGCCCGAGCTCGCCTGCGACCGGACGCATGGCCGCGATCACGTTCCGGATGTGCTCGTCCAGCTCGAGCCCGAGGAGCTCGGCGCCCGCGTAGACCTCGTCCCGGTGCACGCCGGCGGCGAACGAGGGCTGCTTGAGTTTCTTCTTGACCGACTTCGGCTCCAGCGTCTCGATCCCGTCCGGGCGGACGAGCCCGCAGGCGTGGACGAAGCCGGCCAGCTCGTCGCACGCGAAGAGCGTCCTCTTGAGCGATGTGTCCCGCGGCAGCTCTAGGTGCTCCGCGTGCGAGAGCACGGCCTCGACGAGCTCCTCCGGATAACCCTCCTCACGGAGGATGTGGGCGCCGTCCTGGGGGTGCTTGTCGAGCGTGGGGTGCATCTCGTAATCGAAGTCGTGCAGGAGCGCCGTCGCCCGCCAGAAGGGCTCGTCCTCCCCGAGCTCGCGGGCATACGCCCCGACGCAGGCCTCGACGGCGAGCGCGTGGCGTCTGAGCGCCTCGCTCTTCGTGTACCTGGTCAGCGTCTCCCAGGCGCGCTCGCGGGTCACGTCCACGGGACCGCGTACGATAGCCTGCGCCGCCGTGCCCGAGACCGCCGTGTCCGACGCCCTGATGGAGGCCTTCGTCATCGAGGGCGGCCGTCCGCTCTCCGGATCGATCCGCGCGGCCGGCAACAAGAACGCGGCGCTGCCGATCATCGCCGCCGCACTTCTCGCGGACGAGCCCGTCACGCTCACGAACGTCCCGACCATCCGCGACGTCGAGACCATGCTCGAGCTCGTCGCCGACCTGGGCGTCGAGGTGGAGCCCGTCGCGGACGGCGCGGTGCGGATCCACGCGACCGACCTCCGAAAGCACGAGCTCGACGAGGAGCTCTGCACCCGTATCAGGGCGTCCATCCTCCTCGCCGGGCCGCTCCTGGCCCGCTTCGGCGAGGCGATCGTGCCGCCGCCGGGCGGGGACGTCATCGGCCGCCGGCGCCTGGACACGCACATCCACGCCTTTGCCCAGCTCGGAGCCCAGATCCGCGCGAACCGGCGCTTTCACATGCGCGCCGAGCGGCTCGTCGGCGCGCCGCTCTTCCTCGACGAGGCCTCCGTAACGGGCACCGAGAACGCGATCATGGCGGCGACGCTCGCGCAGGGGGAAACGATCATCGCCAACGCCGCCTGTGAGCCGCACGTCCAGGATCTCTGCCGCTTCCTCGTCTC
>DASQWP010000252.1:0-2033 GCA_035640195.1 Gaiellaceae bacterium
ACGCGGATCCGGCGCGAATCGCGAGGGAGTTCGAAGCGAGCGGCGCCGCAGCGGTCTCGATCCTCGTGGACGAGCGCTTCGGCGGCTCGCTCGCCGACCTGCGGGCCGCACGGGCCAATACGGCGCTCCCGCTCCTCGCCAAGGGGTTCTTCAGCACGCGTGCACACCTGGAGGACGTGCGCGCCGCCGGCGCGGACGCCGCGCTCCTGCTGCTCCGCGACCTCGACGACGAGGCGTTCCGCCGGCTCACGCGGACGGCGGAGGATCTCGGCCTGGACGCCCTCGTCGAGGCGCACGACGCCGAGGAGCTCGAGCGGGCGGTCACGCTCGGCGCCGAGGTCGTCGGCGTGAACGCGCGCGACCTGGGCACCTTCGAGATAGACCGCACGGCCCAGCTCGAGCTCGTCGCCCGCGCCCCCCGCGACTGCGTCGTCGTCGCGGAGAGCGGGATCGCCAACCGCGCGCAGGCCGCCGAGGCGGAGCTCGCCGGCGCGGACGCGATCCTCGTCGGCTCCGCCCTCATGCGCGCGCCCGACCCGGCTGCGAAGCTCAGGGAGCTGCTCGCCCGTCCGCTCGTCAAGGTCTGCGGGCTCACGCGTGAGGAGGACGTGGCCGCCGCGGCCGCGGCGGGGGCCGACCTGGCCGGCTTCGTCCTGGCCGAGAGCCCGCGCCGGGCGGAGGCCCCGCTTCCCGTGCCGGAGACGATGCTCTCGGTGGCCGTCTTCGTCGGCGAGGCCGAGGACGCCGGCACCGATCTGGCTCAGCTCTACGCCGAGGAGAACGGCCACCGGGCGCGCGACGGCCACCTTCTCCGCGGAAGCGAGACGGTCGCGCGCGTGCTCGACCTGCCCTGGGAGGAGGACGACCCCGCCCACTGGGAGCGAGCCGCCCGCACTCAAGGTCGCGTCCTCCTCGCCGGAGGGCTCGGGCCCGAGAACGTCCGCGCCGCGATCGACGCGGTGCGGCCGTGGTGCGTCGACGCGAGCCGAAGCCTGGAGACGAGCCCGGGGATCAAGGACCACGCCCGCATCCGCGCGTTCGTGGAGGCCGCGCGGTGACGACCGCGGAGCTCGGCTTCTACGGTCTCTACGGCGGCCGCTTCGTACCGGAGACGCTCATGCCGGCGCTCGAGGAGCTCCAGAGCGGCTGGACGAGGATCCGGGACGAGCCCGACTTCCGAGCCGAGCTCGACGCGCTCGCGGAGACGTACGTCGGCCGCCCGACGCCGCTCTACCGCGCCGAGCGGATCGGCGAGACGAAGCGGATCTACCTGAAGCGGGAAGACCTTTGCCACACGGGCGCCCACAAGATCAACAACGCACTCGGCCAGGCGCTCGTCGCCCGCCGGCTCGGCAAGCGCCGCATCGTGGCCGAGACGGGCGCCGGCCAGCACGGCGTCGCCTCGGCGACCGTCTGCGCCCGCTTCGGGCTCGAGTGCGTCGTCTACATGGGCTCGGAGGACATGGAGCGGCAGCGGCCGAACGTCGAGCGCATGCGCCTGCTGGGCGCCGAGGTGCGCCCCGTCGACTTCGGGACGCGGACGCTCAAGGAGGCGACGAGCGAGGCGATCCGGGACTGGATCACGAACGTCGAGTCCACGCACTACCTGATCGGCTCCTGCGTGGGCCCCCATCCCTACCCCGAGATCGTCCGCGAGCTCCAGGCGGTGATCGGCCGGGAGGCCCGGGAGCAGATCCTGGGCTCGGAGGGCCGCCTCCCGGACGCGGTCGTCGCTTGCGTCGGGGGCGGCTCGAACGCGATCGGGCTCTTCTGCGGCTTCCTCGACGACGAGGACGTGCGGCTCGTCGGCGTGGAGGCGGCGGGAGCGGCGAGCCTCGGCGAGGGGCGAGCGGGCGTCCTGCACGGCGCGCGCTCCTCGATCCTCGCCGACCAGGACGGTCAGATCGTGGACGCCCACTCGATCTCGGCCGGCCTGGACTACCCTGGAGTCGGCCCCGAGCACGCCTTCCTGCGGGATTGCGGCCGGGCCGAGTACGTGAGCGCGACCGACGACGAGGCGCTCGCCGCCTTCC
>DASQWP010000253.1:0-2578 GCA_035640195.1 Gaiellaceae bacterium
GCCCAGCTCCACGAGAGAGAGCACGGGGATCTCGGGGTCCGGGATCTCCCCGAGGGCCTCCCAGACGCGTTCCGCGGTCACCATGACGCCCCCGCTACCGAGCGTCGCACGCTCGTCATCTCCTCCCAGAGCGGGAAAAAGTCATCCGTGTGGACGCCGCGCTCGAATGGCTCGGCATCGGGCAAGGGGAGTCCGAGAGTCTCCCCCACTGTGGCTCGGAACTCCTCTCGCTGGGAATCCGGCAGGATTCCCAGCGAATAAGGCCATAGCTCTTCCACGGCGGCCTCGAAGCGCTTGCGCTCCGCGGACTCCCGCAGCCGCTCCGCCCACATGTCGGCGTGCATGCGATGGTAGGCCTCCTCGCGCTCGATCTTCGCGGCGAGCCCGGCGACTTCCGAGGAGCTCGACTCCTCGAGCGCCGTCACGCGGATCGCGTCGGCCGTCTCGTAGAGCCAATGACGCGCGATCGTCCGCGCCCAGTCGGGCACGAGCCGGAGCTCGACGAGAGGCGCCGAGCGGTACTCCTCCGGCTCCCGGTCGAAGGCGAGCGTGTCCGCGTCCGTTCCGAGCTCCTGGGCCGCCAGCTCGTAGAACGCCCGGGCGTGCCCGATCTCTCCCTGCGCGATGGAGGAGAACGCGACGTCCTCCTCGAGGAAGGGCGCGATCCCGGTCCACTCCGAGTTGCGCCACCCGATGAGCAGTTCGTCGTCCGCGAGCTCGAGAAGACGTTCTGCGGTGCTTCGGTCGCTCATCCGCTCTCCGCGTCCGAATGCGGACGCGATTCGTCCGCGGAAGGTGCGCCAGCACTTTTCGCGGCTAGCTCACGGGCCTCCTTCAGCTTGACCTTGATCGAGTAGCCGTCCACGCGCCGGTAGTCGCGGTCGAAGACGTCCGCGACGTAGGGGTCGTCCACCTCGCGGACCGCCTCCCGGGGGACGATCCAGAGCGCGACGGACTCGTTGCGCCGCCCGTAGAACTCGCGCGCATAAGCCTCCGCGAACGCGAGGTCGGGAGCCTCGAGCGAGCCGCCGTGCTGGAACGGCTGCCCTTCGCGCTCCTGCCGGAAGACCTCGTAGATCACGCCGCGGGCGCGAGCACGGCTCGCCGCACCCAGGCGGTCTCCTCGCGCGACATGCGCCGGAAGCCGAGGCGGCGCTCCGTGGCGGGGCCATGCCCGGTGACGACGTGCTTGAGCTCGTCCCAGTCGGGCTCCGTGTACTCCCAGACCCCGTCCTCGCCCTTCCGCAGCGCCGGATCGGGCAGTGTGAGCCCGAGCTCCCAGACCTGCGGGACGTACCCGTCGAGGAACTGCTGGCGCGCGTCCTCGTTCGCCTGGCTCTTGATCCGCCACTGGAACATGGGGTCGTCGTCGGCCGGGATCGGGTTCCCGTGGAACTGCATGAGCGGCCCCCACCAGCGGTCGAGCGCCTCCTGCACGAGCTCGCGCTGCTCCTCGGTGCCGGTCATCATCGCCAGCACGACGTCGCGTCCGTGGAGGATGTGGAAGGACTCCTCCCAGCAGATCTTCTTCATGATCCGGGCGTAGGGCGCGTACGAGCACTTGAGCAGGGCCTTCTGGGAGATGATCGCCGCCGCGTCGACGAGCCAGGCGATCACCCCGACGTCCCCCCACGTCTTCGTCGGGTAGTGGAAGACGTTGTGGAACTTCGTCTTGCCGGCGACGAGGTCGTCGAGGCACGCTTCGCGCGGCTTCCCGAGGTCCTCGACGACCCGGTAGATGAGCTGTGCGTGGCCGACCTCGTCCTGGACCTTCGACGTGAGCGCGAGCTTGCGCTGGAGGGTGGGGGCGCGGAGGATCCACTCCCGCTCGGGCAGAACGCCCATGAGCTCCGAGTTCCCGTGCATCTCGATGAACTTGATCAGGGCCTTCCGGTAGGCCTCGGGCATCGGATCGCCCGTCTCGACCTGCCCCCCGTCCTGCAGATATGCCTGAAGCTCGGCCTCGTTCATCTTCCAACCAAACGGTCGTTAGGGTACAACTCTACCATGACCCGTCGGGAGGAGCTTTCCCGCCAGGCGGCCCGTCTATTCGCCGAGAAGGGCTACCACGGCACGTCGATCGGCGACCTGGCCGACGCCATGGGCGTCCAGAAGGGCTCCGTGTACGCGCACATCGAGGGCAAGCAGGATCTCCTCTTCGAGACGATGCGCGCCGGCGCCGAGGCATTCCACGGCACGCTCGACGCGATCCCCGAGCGGCTGCGGCCGACGGAGAAGATCCGCCTGGCTCTCCGCGGGCACCTGGGCGTCGTCGCGGAGCAGCTCGAGGTCGCCACCGTCTTCGTGCAGGAGTGGCGCTACCTCGAGGGGGAGCGGCTCGACGCCGTCGTCGCGGAGCGCCGTCGCTACGAGGAGCGCGTGCGCGCCCTCTTCCGGGAGGGGCGCGAGCTCGGAGAGCTCCGCTCCGACCTCGACGAGCACGTCGCCGCCCTCCTCTTCCTCTCGGCGGCCAACTGGGCTTTCACCTGGCTGCGCGAGGGAGCCGACACGGACGGGCTGGCCGACCGCTTCTACGCCCTGCTGGTCGACGGGATGCGCGGCTACTCGACGCCGTCGT
>DASQWP010000254.1:0-6848 GCA_035640195.1 Gaiellaceae bacterium
AACACCGTGACGTTCGACGAAGTGGACGGGCGCACCAGGCTGACGATCCTCGTGCAGGCGACGAGCAAGCAGATCCGCGACGCCATCATCGACTCCGGGATGGAGGACGGCTTGCAGGACGCGCTGGCCCTCCTGGAGGAGGTGGCGGTCTCGCTTCGCTGAGTTACCGGTAGTCGGCCGGATCTGCGTCGAGGCCGCGCTCGGTGACCTCCTCGATGTATCGCCAGACGTCGGGCCTCGAACCGTCGACGTCGGTGAACCCGTACTCGCGTGCGAGCCGGCCGGAGTCGACCGATTTCTGGTTCCATCTCGCCCGGTCGGGATCCGCTGCCAGCGCAGCGACGGCGCGCCCCACGTAGCGAGGAGACTCGGAGACGGCGAAGCCGGGGGGAGCGGAGGGCTTCTCGTCACCGGCGCCTCGAGCGAGCGAGTCGCGCCAGTTGTCCTCGGTGACGCCGAAGTTCTCGAGCATCATCTCTGAGCGAAGCCAGCCGGGGGTGACGGCGACCGCGGTTGCTCCATGCGGCTCCAACTCGTGTCCCTGGGAGAAGGCCAGCCGGTTCACGGAGACCTTGGCCAGGTCGTAGTACGCGTTCAGCCGGTAGCGCGATGCGTTGTACGCGGCGGTGCCGTCGGTCATCTCGACGAGCAAGCCGCCCGGCTGGTCGATGAGCAGCGGAACGAGGTAGTGGGCTGTGATGAGGTGCGTGTCGACGGCGAGCCGGAGTATTCGCAGGCCGTTGTCGAGATCGTGCTCCCAGACGGGCCTGTTCCATTCCGTGAGCAGCTCGCCGCCCCAGATGTTGTTGACCAGCACGTCGATGCGGCCGTGGTCGCCCCGGATCTGCTCGGCCAGGGCCTTCACCTGGTCTGGGTCGAGATGGTCGACCGCGACCGCGACACCGGCGCCGCCGAGGGCCGTGACGAGCTCGGCAGTCTCCTCGATCGTCTCGGCCCGGTCGTAGTCGGAACGGAGACCTCCCGCCCTGCTGCTGCGACCGGTGCAGACGACCGTCGCCCCGGCTTCCCCCAGGGCAGCGGCAATGCCGCGCCCTGCCCCTCGGGTCGCTCCGGCGACGACGGCCACGCGGCCGCGCAGTGCGTCTCCATCCGGCGACCACTCCATCGCCCCAAGTCTGCCACCTTCTCGGCGCGCGACCCTGGGTCGTCTCCCGGGCCTGCTATGGTGCGCCTCGTAGGGGAGTATCCCCGCGCGCTCCGTCGTCATTCCTCGGCGCTCTAGGCCCGGCGGAGGGGCCCCGCCGAGCCGGGGCGGGAGAGACCTACGGAGGACACGATCATCGACTCCTTCGGAGGTGTCTCATGCGCGCACCCGCATCCGGACCGACCGGAAACGACGTTCCCGGAGGCGGTTCGATCTTCGAGCACGTCCTGGTCGGGATCGACGACACCCCCGAGAGCGTCATCGCGGCCGCGCAGGCGGGAGTGTTGCGTGCGCCGGGCGGGCAGTTGGCGCTCGTCGCCGTCGCCGAGAAGCACCTCGCGACGCACGCGGGCGTCGCCGCGGCGCATGCCGGTGACGCCGTTCTGGCCGCCACCGCTGACGAGCTCGCGCTCTCGCGGGAGCTCGTGGACGCCGACGACGCCATGTTCGCGTCCGGGCGTCTCGTCGACCTCCTCTGTCGGGAGTGCGCGACCCGCGGCGCCACCCTGATCGCGGTCGGAGTTCGGCCCCACCATCGTCTCGCCGCCCTGACCTTCGGCGGCCACGACGTCGACGCGCTCCATGAAGCGCGCTGCTCGGTGCTGATCGGGCGACCCGGGTGGGGGCCGTCCAAGCCCGAGCGGATCGTCGTCGGAGTCGACGCCTCGCCCGAGTCGCGCCTGGCCGAGGCCGCGGCTCGTTCGCTAGCCGATCGTCTTGGCTGCCGGATCGTGCCCGTGGTCGGCCTCGGAGACGACGTCGATCCCGCCACCCTGAGGGCGAAACGGCAGGACGCCCTGCTCGATCCCAGAAGCCTCGTCGACGCCGTTGTCGCGGCGTCGAGACCGGACAGCCTCGTCCTGGTCGGCCGGGCGCCGGAGCACGGCCATCGCTGGGGTGGCACGCTCGTCGAGCGCGTCGTCTACGGAGCCCGTTGCTCGGTGCTCGTCGTCCAACCGCCTGCCGCGAGCGGATGAGCGGCACGGCACGAGCCCACAAGCCGGTCCCCAGCGAGGCCGCAGCGCCGGCGTCGAGCCAGGAGACGGCGGCGGCGGCGGGCGAATGGCACAACCTCGAGGTTGAGGAGGTCGCGGCGCGTCTTGAGACGTCGGCGAGCTCAGGGCTGAGCGGCGAAGAGGCTGCTCGCAGGCTGGCGGAGCACGGCCCGAACGAGCTCACCGCCGCGCCGGGAGTCGCACCCTGGAAGCTCCTGTTGGAGCAGTTCAGGAACGTCCTGATCCTGATCCTGCTCGCGGCCGTCGGCCTGTCCCTCGTCCTCGGCCACGCCACGGAGGCGATCGTGATCGCCGCGATCGTGCTGCTCGCGGCGCTTCTGGGCTTCGTGCAGGAGTATCGCGCCGAGAAGGCGATCGAAGCTCTGCGCAGTATGGCGGCGCCGACGGCCGCGGTCGTTCGAGACGGGGGGGAGATCGAGATCTCGGCTCGCGAGCTCGTCCCCGGGGACGTCGTGCTCCTCCGCACCGGCGACCGCGCCTCCGCCGACAGCCGGCTGACGGAGGTGGTGAACCTCCAGCTCGAGGAGTCGGCCCTCACGGGGGAGTCGTTGCCGGTGGAGAAGCACACGGCGGCGCTTCCCGACCGCGACCTGCTGCCCGGAGACCGCACGAACATGGTCTACGCGGGCACCGCGGTCACCTACGGGCGCGGCAAGGCGCTCGTCGTCGCGACGGGCATGGAGACCGAGTTCGGCGGCATTGCTCAGCTCCTGGAGACGATCGAGCGAGCGAAGACGCCGCTCCAGCACGGCCTCGACCGCGTGGCGATGCTCCTCGCACGAGCCGCCTTCGTGGTCGTGCTGCTCGTCGTGGCGCTCGGGCTTCTTCGGGATCAGCCCTTCCTCGAGATGCTGCTGTTCGGGATCGCGCTCGCGGTCGCCGTGGTCCCCGAGGCCTTGCCCGCCGTGATCACGATCTCGCTGACGCTGGCGGCGCAGCGGATGGTGAAGCGCAACGCGCTCATCCGCCGCCTGCCCGCCATCGAGACGCTCGGGAGTGTCTCGGTCATCTGCTCCGACAAGACCGGGACGCTCACGAAGGACGAGATGACCGTGCGGAAGCTCTTCGTCGCGGGGAAGCTGCTCGAGGTCTCCGGGGCGGGCTACGAGCTCGAGGGCCAGTACTCTTCCAATGGCTCCGCAGTCGACCCTTCGCCGGCGCTGCTCGAGGCGCTGAGGGCCGGCGTCCTCGCCTCCGACGCACAGCTCGTGCCCGACGACGACGGCGGCTGGAAGGTGCGGGGGGACCCGACCGAGGGTGCGCTGATCGTGGCCGCCGCGAAGGGCGGGCTCGCTCGAGATCCGCTCCTGAGCGACTTCCCGCGCGTCGACGAGATTCCGTTCACGTCCGAGAGCAAGCGGATGACGACGCTGCACGAGACGCCCGAAGGCGTCGTTGCGTTCGCGAAGGGCGCCCCCGAGGTGATCCTCGGCGCCTGCACCAGTCGGCTAACGGCCTCCGGCGAGCAGCCGCTCGATTCCGCCGGCCGGGATGAGCTCCTCTCGACGGCGCGGACGATGGCGAGCGAAGCGCTGCGCGTTCTAGCCGTGGCACGCCGGCGTGACGCGACGCGGGCCAACGCCGAGCAGGAGCTGACCTTCCTCGGGCTGATCGGGATGATCGACCCACCGCGACCGGAGGCGAAGCGCGCCGTCGAGCGCTGCCGGCAGGCCGGGATCGCGCCGGTGATGATCACCGGCGACCACCCGCTCACGGCCGAAGCGATCGCGCGCGAGCTCGGCATCCTCACCGACGGCCGCGCCGTCGTCGGCGCGGAGCTGGAGGCGTTGGGCGACGAGGAGCTGGATCGGGAGGTCGAGGCGATCCAGGTCTACTCGCGCGTGTCGCCGCTCCACAAGCTGCGGGTCGTCACCGCCCTCCAGGAGAAGGGCCACGCCGTCGCCATGACCGGGGACGGCGTCAACGACGCGCCCGCGCTCAAGAAGGCCGACATCGGCGTCGCCATGGGCATCACCGGCACGGACGTGGCCAAGGAGGCGGCGTCGATGACCCTCATCGACGACAACTTCGCCTCCATCGTCGCCGCGGTGGAAGAGGGCCGCGGCGTCTTCGCGAACATCAAGAAGTACCTCATGTACCTGCTCGCCGCGAACCTGGGCGAGGTCGGCCTCCTGCTGGGGGCGTCGCTGCTGGGCAAGCCGCTCCCGCTCAGCGCGGTCCAGATCCTGTACATCAACCTCGCCACCGACGGCCTGCCGGCGCTCGCGCTGTCCGTCGATCCGGCGGAACCGGACCTCATGAGCCGCCGGCCGCGCAGCCGCAGGACCGGCATCTTCACCGGGCCCGTCGTCCCGCTGATCGTGGCCGGCGGCGCATGGTCGGCGCTCATCACGCTCGGGCTGTTCACGTGGGCGCTCGCCTCGGACAGAGTGCTGGCCGAGGCGATGACGATGACCTTCGTCACGCTGGTGCTGATCGAGTTCTTCAAGGCCTACAGCTTCCGCTCCGACCGAAACTCGGTCTTCAGGCGTCCCTTCGCGAACAAGTGGCTGAACCTGGCGATCGTCTGGGAGGTCGCCATGATCCTGCTCGTGGTCAACGTCCCCTTCTTGCAGGGCGCCTTCGGCACCCGTCCGCTCTCGCTCGAGAGCTGGCTGATCGTCGTCGGCATCGCTTTCACGATCGTCCCGGTCCTCGAGGTGGCGAAGCGTGTCCTCCGCCGTTCGCGGACCGACGACGAGCAGGGATAGCGGGGTGGGGAAGGGGTGCGCAGAAGGCTCCCCTCCGGGTCGATGAAGAGCTCGGATCATCACCGCGCTCTCCGGCCGGGAGTACTGGCGCTCGACGCGGAGGGTGGCCGCGGGATCAGATGGCACGCCATCCGGCGCATCGATGATCGCTAATCGCCAAGCACAGTGAGGTCGAGCTGGGCGATGCGTTCGGGATCGGTGAGGAAGTCGATCTCGACGATCCTCCCCTTCTTCGTCGTGACGGCGGCGATCGAGAAGGGCTGCCCGTGGAGGAAGGCGACGACCCCGGCGGCGCCGTTGACGAGTGCGCGGCGCATGGTCAGGTCGACGCGGGACCAGAGCAGGGCCTGGCTGGCGACGGTCTCCGCGCCCCGCAGGTGCTCCGTTACGCCGGTACGGCCGCCGTCGGCTCTGAGCACGACATCCGGGTCGAGAACGGCGACGAGCGCATCGAAGTCACCCTCCCGGGCGGCTGCGAGGAACGCCTCGACGACCTCCCACTGGGCGGGCAGGTCGGCGTCTGGAACCGGGGCGGCACCGCGGACGCGGCTGCGGGCGCGGCTGGCGAGCTGACGCGTCGCCTCGGGCGAGCGCTCGACGATCGGGGCGATCTGCTCGAACGGCACGGCGAACATGTCGTGCAGGACGAAGGCCAGTCGTTCGGCCGGGGTCAGTGTCTCGAGCACGACCAGCAATGCAAGACCGACCGAGTCGGCAAGCAGCGCCTCGTGCTCGGGATTGGTGCCCTCGGCGGGGTCGATGATCGGGTCAGGCACGCGCACGTCGAGCGGCTGCTCGCGCCGCGTGGTGCGCGCGCGGAGCATGTTGAGCGCCACGCGTGCGACGACCGTCGTCAGCCAACCGCCGAGGTTCTCGACCTCGCTCGTGTCGGCGCGGCTGACCCGCAGCCAGGCATCCTGGACGGCGTCGTCAGCCTCGCCGAGTGAGCCGAGCATCCGGTAGGCGACCGCGCGGAGATGCGGTCGATGATCCTCGAATTGCCGGGCGAGCCATTCCTGCTGATCCATGTCACGTTCCTCCTGCGCAGCGTGTCATGGAAGTAGACCCGCGAGAACCGCGGGATGTGACCGCAAGGACGAAAGGGAGGACACGATGCGTATTTTCGTCGCCGGAGCGAGCGGCGCACTTGGCAGCCAACTCGTTCCCCAGTTGATCGAAGCAGGCCACGACGTGATCGGTACCCACAACTCGCCGGCGAGCGCCAAGCTGCTGCGGACGCTCGGCGCGAAGCCAGTGCTCCTCGATCTGCTGGACGCGCGCGCTGTGCGCAAGGCGGTGCTCGAGAACGAGCCCGAGGCGATCGTGCACGAGGCGACGGCGCTCGCGAACATCAAGTGGACCCGTAACTTCGACAAGGTGTTCGCCGGGACCAACGAGCTCCGAACGAAGGGCACCGACGCGCTCCTCGCGGCCGCGCGGGAGGCGGGCGTGCGCCGGTTCGTCGCGCAGAGCTTCGCCTCCTACCGGAACGCGCGGGAGGGCGGGCCGGTCAAGACGGAGGAGGATCCGCTCGACCCCAGCCCGCCGGCGAACGCGCAGCAGTCGTTCGCCGCGATGGCCTATCTCGAGCAGGCGGTTACCGACTTCGGTGGGATCGTGCTGCGCTACGGCGTCTTCTACGGCGCCGCCAACGACGGCCTCATCGAGCCCGTGCGGAAGCGGCAGTACCCGATCATCGGCGACGGCGGCGGCATCACGTCCTGGATCCACCTCGAGGACGCCGCCGCGGCAACCGTCCTCGCGCTCGAAAAGGTCGGTCCGGCGATCTACAACGTCGTCGACGACGAGCCGGCGCCGGTGCGGGAGTGGCTGCCGGTGCTCGCCAAGGCCGTGGATGCGAAGCCGCCCCGGCGCTTCCCGATCCGGCTCGCGCGGCTGATCGCCGGCGAGGCCGCGGTCGTGATGGGCACCGAGGCCCGCGGCGCCTCCAACGCG
>DASQWP010000255.1:0-4737 GCA_035640195.1 Gaiellaceae bacterium
GACCGAGATCTTCGAACGCCTTAACGAGCACGACCTGATCCAGCCGACCTTTGTCTACGATTTTCCAACCGAGGTGTCGCCGCTCTCGAAGCAGAAGCCGGACGACCCGGAGACCGTCGAACGCTTCGAGCTCTACGTCGGCGGGTTCGAGGTGGCGAACGCCTTCAGCGAGCTCAACGACCCGGAGGAGCAGGCCGCGCGCTTCGCCATGCAGGAAGCGGAGCGGGCGGCAGGCGACGCCGTTGCCGAGGAAGGAGATCCGGACTACGTGGAGGCGCTCGCGTACGGCATGCCGCCCACGGGCGGGCTCGGGCTCGGCATCGACCGGCTCGCCATGGTGCTGACGGGACGAGAGACGATCCGCGACGTCATCCTCTTCCCGGCGCTGCGTGAGCGGCTTCCCTAGCGAGACGCCGCCGGTGGGCGGCGCGGCCGCCGCGACGACGGGCGAGGCCGTCTTGCGAGGCGGCCTCTGGAGCGTCGCCGTCCGGTTCGTCCCCCAGCTCTACGTCCTCGCGGTCTCGATCGCGGCGGCGCGGTTCCTCGGGCCCGAGGACTTCGGGCGCCAGAGCTTCATCGCGTTCGTCGAGCTCTCCGTCATCGCCCTCCTCACGGGCGGGCTCGCGAACGCGATCGTGCGCCACGTGGCGGATTCCGTCGGCCGCGACCGGACGGAGGCGGTGCGCCGGCTCTTCACGTGGGCGTGGCGGCTGGAGCTCGCAGGCGCGGCGGTCGGCGGCGGTGCCGTGCTCGCCGTCGGCCTGCTCGGCGCCGAGCCGCGCTCGGCATGGATCGTCGCCGCCGTCGCGACCTCCCTCGGCGTCCTCCATGCCGTGCCGAACGCCGTCCTGCTCGGAATTCAGCGCTGGCGGGACGCCTCCGTCGTGGGCCTCGTCACGGGCGCCGCCGGGACGCTCGCGACGATCTCGGTCCTGGCGGCCGGCGGAGGGATCACGGGGATGTTCGTCGTCGAGGCCGTCGTCTCGGCGGGGAATCTCTTCTGGACGAGCTGGCTCATGCGGCGGGCCCTCGCGGCGACGATGCCGGTGCGCCGCCTCGCCGGGGGAGAATGGGTCGACCTCCGCCGCCGCGCAACCGGCTTCGCCCTCCTCGCCTCCTACGGCGTCATCCTCACGCTTGTCCTCTGGCGCCGCTCCGAGTTCTTCTTCCTCGAGCGCTACTCGACGGAGACGGAGCTCGCGCTCTACTCCGTCGTCTTCGCCGTCACCGCGGCGCTCATGCGCTTCCCGGAGGCACTCGCGGCAGTGGCGCTCCCAGCCGTCGCGACGCTCTCCGGCGCCGGCGAGCTCGACCGTATCCGGTCGGGCTTCGGGCGGGGAACCCGGCTCATGACGATCGTCGCCCTCCCGCTCACGGCCGCGGTCCTCGCGCTCGGCCCCCTCCTGCTGCTCCTGATCTACGGCGAGGACTTCCGCGGCACGGGGCCCGTGCTCCTCATCATGGTCGCGATCTTCCCGCTCGTCCCCCTGCTCCACCTGGGAGGATCGGTGCTGAGCGGACTCGGCCTGCTCCGCGTCCAGCTTCTCGCGGAGACGGGCGCGGCGGCGCTCAATATCGGGCTCGCCTTCGCGCTCGTACCGGCGCACGGTGCGGTCGGCGCGGCGATCGCGAACGTCGCCGGGCAGGGGACCGCCGCCGCGCTCGTCTTCGTCTACGCGCTGAGGGTGATCGGGCCGCTCGAGCTTCGCCTCGTCTCGCTGGCTCCGACCGTCGTCTCGTCCGCCGTCGCCGGCTTCGCCGCGTGGCTCGCCGCGAACGCCGTCGGCGGCGCGCCCGGCCTGCTGCTGGGGTTCGTCGCCGGGACGCTCGTTTTCGGCACGCTCTCGGCGGCTCTCCGGATCGTGCCCGCCGACGACGCCGCCTGGCTCGATCAGGCGGCCGGCCCGAGGCTGGGAGGCTTCGTCGGTTGGGTCTGCCGCCGGTTCGCATGAAGGCGCTCGTCGTCCTCACGCAGCCTCCGCTCCTGGAAGGCGGTGCTCCCGGGCGTTGCGCGGTCGCCCTCCTCCGGGGTCTCCGAGCCCACGGCGTCGACGTCGTGGCGCTCGCGGCGCGCCAGCACTTCGCGGTCGGCGGGGAGCCGCCGGAGGACCTCCCCGTCAGGGTCGTCCCGGTAGAGCCGGAGCCGCAAGGATGGCGCGCCCGTGCCAACCGCGTTCGAAGGCCGCGCGGCGACCTCGGTCGCGGCCGCTTCTCCGTGCTCGTCCGCGAGGAGGCCGCCGGCGCCGACGTCGTCCATCTGGAGGAGACCGAGACCGCCTGGTGCGACGAGGGTACGTCGATCCCGTCCCTCGTGCACATGCACTACCTCATCCGCCGCGACCGGTCCTGGCTGCCCCCGTGGCGGCGGGAGGGCCGCTTCCTGCTGGAGACGCTCCTCGCGGAGCGGGCCGCGATCCGGCGGCACCGCTACCTCGTGGCGAGCTCCCCTCTCATCGCCGAAGAGCTCCGCCGACGAGCCCCCGAAGCGGACGTCGTCCTTGCGCCGCTCTCGCTGGAGCCGAGCCACTATCGGCCCGCGCCGCTCCACGGACCGCCGACCGCCGGCCTCATCGGCACGGCGGGCTGGCCTGGGACCGCGAGAGCCGCCGAGCGGCTCGCCACGTCGATCTGGCCGCAGATCCGTCGCAGCGTCGCGGACGCCCGCCTCGTCATTGCCGGCCGGGGAACGGATCGGCTCGGGCTCCCCCCTGCGCGCGACGTCGACGTCCTCGGCGAGGTCGAGTCCGCCGCCGACTTCCTCGCCGGGCTCTCGCTTCTGCTCTTCCCCGTCGAGCGCGGGAGCGGGATGAAAGTCAAGGTCCTCGAGGCGATCGCAACCGGCGTCCCCGTGGTGACGACGCCCGTGGGCGCCGAGGGCATCGACGCGGGCGAGGGGGTGGTGGTAGAGACGTCCGACGAAGCGCTCGCTGCCGCAGCGGCGGGGATCCTGGCGGATGCGGGGGAGCGGCGGGAGCGGGGCGCCGCCGCCCGCGAGGCGTTCCTCCGCCGGTACGCCCCTGAACCGGCGACGCTCCCGCTCGTCGAGCTCTACCGCCGCATGGCGGGGGAGGCGGCGCCCGCTCCTAGCCGCCCTCGTACACGATCCGCCTGAGCTCGCTCGCGTTCGCGGCCCACATAGAGCAGGGCGCCTTCGGCGGTGACCGCGAGCTCGACCCCCCGGCGGCCCGCGTCCGCGAAGCCGCTCCGCCGCTCGCGCTCGCCCGCCCGAGAGGACGCGGAGCCAGCTCCGGCTCCACTCGCCGCAGACGTAGCCGTCGCAGGGGATGCAGTCGCTCCCGGCCGGAAGCTCGCTGCAGGAGCCGCGCCCGTCCGCGCCGAGGACGACCTCCTCCGCCGAGGCGCTCGTCCGCTCGCCCTCGCTCCGGAAGCAGCTGACGCGCACCGTGCGGGGGCTCTCCTCGTCGGCGCCGGGCTCCTCGCGAACGTAGAGGAATAGACGAGGCCGTTGTCGGCGAAGCGAGGATGGGCCTCGACGGCGAGGAGCCCGCGGTAACCGAAGGTCGCGACGCGGTCCGAGATGTCGAGGAAGGGCTCTCGGCGGACGCCCCGTCCTCGACGACTCGTACGACGCTCCGCTTCTCGCCGACGAGCATGCGGCCGTCGGGGAGGAGCGCGGCCCCAGGCTCGCATGCCGAGGTCGTCTGGTACACCTACGCCCCATGCGCGTCCTCGTCACCGGGCATGACGGGTACATCGGCACGGTGCTCGTCCCGCTGTTGCTCCACGCGGGGTACCGTGTGACAGGCCTCGATACCCTTCTCTACGAAGGCTGCGAGCTCTTCCCGCCGCGCGCTGAGGTCGAGGCCCTCCGCCTGGACGTCCGCGACGTCGCGCCCTGCGACCTGGCGGGCTTCGACGCGGTCGTCCACCTCGCCGCGCTCTCGAACGACCCGCTCGGGGCGCTCGCTCCCGAGCTCACGCGGGAGGTCAATTTCGAGGCCACGGTTGGGCTCGCGTGCGCCGCGAAGGAGGCGGGGATCGGGCGGTTCGTCTTCGCCTCCTCCTGCAGCATGTACGGGACGGGTGACACGGACAGTCCCGTCGCGGAGGACGCTCGCCTGCGGCCCCTGAGCGCGTACGCCGAGTCCAAGGTGCGGGCCGAGGAAGCCCTGGCGACGCTCGCCGACCGCGACTTCGCCCCCGTCCTGATGCGGAACGCGACCGCGTACGGCGCGTCGCCGCGGATGCGGGTGGATCTCGTCCTCAACAACCTAGTCGGCTGGGCGCTCACCACCGGACGGATTCGCATCCTGAGCGACGGGACGCCCTGGCGGCCGCTCGTCCACGTCGAGGACATCGCGCGGGCCACGGTCGCCGCACTGGAGGCCCCGCGCGAGCTCGTCGCCGCCGAGGCGTTCAATGTCGGCGCGGACGAGGAGAACTACCAGGTGCTGGAGCTTGCCGAGATCGTCCGCCGGGCCGTCCCGGGGTGCGAGATCGAGTACGCCGGGAGCGGCGAGCCCGACCCACGGAGCTACCGGGTCGACTTCGGGAAGCTGAGGCGGACGTTCCCCGCGCTCAGGCTCGCCTGGACAGCGGCCTCCGGCGCCGTCGAGATGCGGGACGCTCTGCGTGAGGGGGGCCTCACACGGGAGTTGTTCGAGGGACCGCGCTACACGCGTCTGAAGCATCTACAGGTTCTCCTCGCAGACGGCCGCCTCGACGACCGCCTGCGCCCGCGGGAGGCGGCGTGATCTTCCGGGACACCGAGCTCCC
>DASQWP010000256.1:0-6778 GCA_035640195.1 Gaiellaceae bacterium
GATCTCCTCCGCCAGGCGTCGAACCCGCCTCTCGTACGCGGCCGCGGCGTAGTCGTCGCCGGCGAGCACCGTCGCCAGGCCCGGCCGCACGCCCTGCGAGACGAGCCGGCGGGCGGCCTCCTCCACCTGGGCGCGGAGCCCGGCGGCAAGGCGGTTGCCGTCGATGACGTGAGCGCTCACGCCCGGCGGAGGCCTACGGGCCGGCGGCCAGCGCGCGCTCTGCCGCTCCGCGCGCGCAGTCAGCGAGCTCGCGGGCGTGGTCGATGCGGTCGTCGGCCCCGGTCGTGGCAAGGTTGATCTCGACGAGGTTCGCGGCGGCGCGGGCGGCCGCGTCCGCGAGGACGGCTGCGGCGGCCGCGTCGCCGCGCAGGTTCGGGTTGCCGCTCTCCGCCAGGGTGGCGCTCAGCTCGGCGACATCCGCGGCCGCCTCGGCGATCCGGAGCGGTACGTCGGCGGCGCGCGAGAGTGTGTCTCCGATGAGCCTGTTCCGCACCTCCGGCTCGAGCTCCTTCGGCATGCGCATCGCCGTCAGCACGGCCTCGTAGGCGTCCGCGTCCTCCTGGGCGAGTGGAGCCGCACGGGCGCGGAGCACTTCAGCCTGCGCGACGGCCCCCGCGGCACCGTCCCAGTGCTCGCGCGAGAAGCGGGCGACCATGGTTGCGAGCGAGGCGGCCATCTCCACGACGACCGCGGCAACCGAGCCTCCGCCGGGCGCAGGCGTCTCGGCCGCGATCGAGTCGAGGAACTCCTCGATGCTCTCGCTAGAAAAGGCCGACGGTCCGGCCGTTCTCATCGATGTCGACGTCGAAGGCGGCGGGCTTCACACCCAGTCCGGGCATCGTCTGCATGTCGCCCAGGAGGGGGACGAGCCAGCCCGCCCCCGTGTAGGCGCGGATGTCGCGCACGGTCACGGTGAATCCCGTGGGCGCGTTCAGGAGCGTCGGATCGTGGGAGAGCGACAGGTGCGTCTTCGCCATGCAGATGGGGAGCCGGTCGAAGCCCTTGGCCGTGAACGTCTTGATCTTCTCCTGTGCGGCCGGCAGGAAGACGACGCCGTCCGCCCCGTACACGCGCGTGCAGATGGCTTCCACCTTCTCGTCGATCGCCGCCTCGAGCGGGTAGACCGGCGAGAACGAGCTCGGCTGGTCGGCCGCGTCCGCGACCGCCTCGGCCAGCCCGGCCGCTCCCTCGCCGCCCCGCTCGAACGCCTCGTTCAGCTCCGCCGCGTGCGCGCCGTACTCGAGCGCCAGCCTCCGCACGACGTCGAGCTCCTCGTCGGCGTCGCCGGGGAAGCGGTTGACGGCGACGACCGCCTTGAGCCCGAACTCGCGCACGATGCCGAGATGGCGCCCGAGGTTCGCGGCGCCTCGCTCAACGGCCTCGACGCCGCCGTCGGGGTCGCCGCCGTGGTGCTTGAGTGCGCGCACCGTGGCGACGAGGACGACCGCGCTCGGGGAAAGCCCACCGATCCGGCAGACGATGTCGAGGAACTTCTCCATGCCCATGTCGGAGCCGAAGCCGCTCTCGGTGACAACGTAGTCGCCCAGCTTGAGCGCGACGAGGTCGGCGACGAGCGAGTTGTTCCCGTGCGCGATGTTGGCGAACGGCCCGCAGTGGACGAAGGCCGGCTGTCCCTCGAGCGTCTGCACGAGGTTCGGCTTCAGCGCGTCCTTGAGGAGCACGGTCATCGAGCCCGCCGCGCGAAGCTGCTCGGCGGTGACCGGCTCGCCCTCCCAGGTGTAGCCGACCGTGATCGCGCCCAGGCGCTCGCGGAGGTCGTGCAGGTCGCGCGCGACCGCGAGGATGGCCATCACCTCGGAGGCGGCCGTGATGTCGAAGCCCGTCTCGCGGACGTACCCGTTGGTGCGGCCGCCGAGGCCGACGACGATCGAGCGCAGCGAGCGGTCGTTGATGTCCATGCAGCGGCGCCAGCTGACCGTGAGCGGGTCGATCCCGAGCGCGTTCCCGTGGAGCAGGTGCGCCTCGAGCATCGCCGCGAGCAGGTTGTTCGCCGCCCCGATCGCGTGGATGTCGCCCGTGAAGTGGAGGTTCAGGTCCTCCATGGGGACGACCTGCGCGTACCCGCCGCCCGCGGCGCCGCCCTTGATCCCGAAGACGGGGCCGAGGGAGGCCTCCCGGAGGCACAGCGCGACCTTCTTGCCGATGTGGCCGAGCCCCTGCGTGAGCGAGACGGAGGTCGTCGTCTTGCCCTCGCCCGCCTTCGTCGGCGTGATCGCCGTGACGCAGACGAGCTTGCCGTCCGGCGTGTCGCGCAGCCGCTCGACGACGTCGAGACCGACCTTGGCCTTGTAGCGCCCGTAGAGGTCGACCTCGTTCGGCTCGAGCCCGGCCGCCTCTGCAATCTCCGCGATCGGCTGCAGCTCCGCCTCTTGCGCGATCTCCAGGCTGGACGGCATCTGCATGGCCATCAATGGCTCACCGCGGCGGCTGCGAGCTCCGAGACCAGGGTGTCGGTGTAGAAGCGTTCCAAGGCGAAGGGGGCGATCAGGCTGGGAGTCTCGCCGCTCGCGATCAGCTCCGCAAGCGTCGTCCCCACGATCGGCGCCGCCTTGAACCCGTACGTGCCCCAGCCCGTCGAGACGAGGAAGCCCTCGAGCTCGGTCTTCCCGAGGATGGGGCTGTAGTCGGGCGAGAGGTCGCAGAGCCCGGTCCACTGCCGCAGCACCTTCACGTGCTCGAGCTGCGGGAAGAGCTCGAGCGTGTGCCGCGCCGAGTACTCGAGGAACGGGAACGTCGCCTTGCCGGAATAGGTCGTGTACGGCTCGATCTCGGCCCCGATCAGGAACTCGCCCCGGTCGGTCTGCGAGATGTACACGTGCATCTGCGAGGAGACCACGACGACGTCGAGGAACGGCTTCACCGGCTCGGTCACGAAGGCCTGGAGGATGTGGGTCGTGATCGGGAGCGGGACGCCCGCCATTTCCCCGAGGAGCGTCGACCAGCCGGCGGTGGCGCTCACGACCGCGTCCGTCTGCACGCGCCCGCGGGTCGTCTCGACTCCGGTGACGCGCCCGTACGAGCGCTCGATCCCGACGACCTCCGTGTAGGGGTGGATCTCGACCCCACCTCGGTCGGCGCCGCGGGCGTAGCCCCACACGACTGCGTCGTGACGGATGATCCCGCCCGGGGGGTGGTAGAGGGCGCCCATGACCGGCCAGGTCACGTCCTCGGAGAGGTCCATCTCGGGGCAGAGCCGCGCGATCTCGTCCGGGTAGATGACGCGGCTGTCGATCCCGAGGAGCTGGTTCACCTCGGCGCGCTCGGTCGCCGTGATCATCCCCCGGTCGGAGTGCGCGAGGGTGAGGTGGCCCTGCTGGGAGAAGAGCAGGTTGAAGTCGAGGTCGATCGCCAGGCCCTCGTAGAGCCGGACGCTCTCCTTGTAGAACTCGGCGCCTTCGGGCGTGCGGTAGTTGGCGCGGATGATAGTCGTGTTGCGCCCTGCCGCGCCCGAGCCGATGTAGCTCTTCTCGAGCACGCAGACGTCGGTGATGCCGTGGTTCTTCGCCAGGTAGTACGCGGTCGCGAGCCCGTGGGAGCCGCCGCCGATGACGACGACGTCGTAGCGCTCCTTGAGCTCGCCGCGGGGCCGCCACATGCGCCGGACGCGGAAGACGTCCTTCACGGGGCGCCCACTCCCTCGGCGGCGTCCACGACGACCTCGGCGACGTAGTGGCCGTACTCCTGCGGGACGAACACGCGGAACGTGTCCGCGCAATCCCGCAGCACGATCGCCTGCACGTGCGCGAGCGCGCCGGCGGCCGGGAGACGGTCGAGGTCGAGGTCGGTGAGCCGGCGCATGAGCGTGGCTCCTTGGACGCGTAGACCCGCATACCCGCCGCTTTGGTCGACGACGTGGAAACCCTCGCTTCGCAGGCGTGCCCGCACCGCCGCGGCTTCCTCCCATGGGCAGAGAACCAGTGCTCGCCGGGGCGTTAGCCTCACGGATTCGAAGCCGAAGGCTTCGGATCCGGTTAAGTCGCCGCGGACCTCGAGCTTCCCGGTCCGGGAGACGTCCTCGATTCCGGCCGGCGCGTGCACCAGGGCGCGTTCGAGCGGCGAGCGCCAGACGGCGTCGTCGGCGGCGCGCGCGGGCGAGAGGAAGCCGAGGTCGCTCACGGGCCAGCCTCTGGCCCGTGAGCGTGTGGAGGGAGTGTGGGGGAACCGGGAGGTTCCTCCACGGCACCAAAGAAGGGAGTGAGCCGAAGGCGAGCGACGGTCACGAGCGGAGGTGATCCCCTTCCGGGTCGAAGAAGGGGCGCAGCCGCACCTGGGCGCGCTCGATCGACCCGTTCACCTTGAGGGCGATCTCGGCGCCTTCCTCCGCCAGCTCGGGCGGCACCCAGGCCATCCCGATCGCCTTGCCGAGCTCGTCGCTCCAGCGCGAGCTCGTCACGCGCCCGCCGGGCCACCCGTCGATCACGATCTGGCCGCCCTCCGGCGGGACGACGCCGTTCCGCATCTCGAAGCCGACCAGCTGCTCGCGGAATCCGCGCTCCTGAACGTGCTCGAGCGACCACTTGCCCACGAAGTCGTCCTTGTCCCACTTCACGATCCAGGGCATCGAGGCCTCGAGCGCGTTCGACTCCGAGTCCGTGTCCTGGCCGATGAGGATGTGCATCTTCTCCAGCCGGAGGATGCGCTGTGGCTCGAGCCCGAAGGGGCGGATGCCGAGGTCTCGCCCCTGCTCGAGGATCGTGTCCCAGACGTGCTCGCCGTACGGGCTCGGGAAGTGGATCTCGTAGCCGAGCTCGCCGACGAAGCCGATCCTGAGGATCAGGCTGGGCACGCCGGCCGCGTGCGCTTCCTTCGCGTCGAGGTACGCGAAGCCGTCGTTCGAGACGTCGAGCTCGGTGATGCGCGTCATGAGCTCGCGGGCGTGCGGTCCGGCGACGTTCACGGCGGCGAGCGCGCCGGTCACGTCGGCGATCTCGACGTCCAGGCCCCAGACCGCGTTCCACCACTCGAACCACTCGATGACGGCGCCCGCTCCGGTCGACGTGGTGGTGACGTAGTACTCCTCCTCGCCGAGCCGGGCGATCGTGCCGTCGTCCATGATCCGGCCGGCGTCCGTGCCGAGGACGCCGTAGCGGATCCGGCCGAGCTTCATGTCGGCGAAGCGGTTCGGGTACAGGCGCTCGAGGAAGGCGGCCGCGTCGGGGCCGGCGACGAGGAGCTTGCCGAGGGTGGAGACGTCGATGAGGCCGAGCCCGTCGTGGACGTTCTTCGCCTCGCCGGCAGGATCGCCGTACGAGTGCGGGCGACGCCAGGTCCCCGTCCACATCATGCGCGCGCCGAGCTCCTTGTGCCGGTGGTGGAGGGACGTTCGCTGGGCAGGCTCGTGCCCGCGCCCGGCGAGGAGGCCGAGGGAGACCGGCTGCCAGGGTGGGCGCGCCGTCGTCGTCCCGATGGCCGCCTCGTCGGTCTCGTTCTCCCGTGCGTAGAGGCGGATGGAGGGGAGGTGGCAGAGCTTCCCCTGGCAGGGCCCCATCGTCACGGTCGTGTAGCGCTTGGCCAGCTCGATCGAGTCGAAGCCCTCGGCGATCGCGCGCTTGACGTCCTTGTCGGTCACGTCCTCGCAGACGCAGACGAAGCACTTGCCCTTTCCGGACGCTCCGTTGTAGGTCGCGGCAGGGACGACCGCGTCGCCGACCTCGCCGGCAGCCGAGCCGACGACCTGGACTCCGTCGGGCACGCCCGTCGGGACGAAGATCCCGCGAGCCGGGTCGTAATCCACACGGGCGCCCGCCTGCGAGAGGAGGGCGTATGCAGGCTGGCGCCCGCCGGATGTCACGAGGAGGTCGCAGTCGATCCTCCTCTCGTCCAACTCGACGGAGGAGAGCCTCGCCTTCTTCCCGTCCGCGACGATCTGCCTGACTCGCGTCTTGCGGAGATCGACGACCTCGGCCACCTCCGTGCCCGCCCGCTCGAGCAGAGGGATCACGTCGAGAGAGCGCTCGTCCGCGCTCACGACGACGGCTCGATCTCCGGGCTTGAGCGACCAGCGCCCGACGAGGCGGCGAACCGCCTCGGGCAACAGGACGCCGACGAGGTCGTTCCCCGGGAAGAGGAGCGGCTGCTCGAGCGCGCCGGCGGCGACGACGACCTGGTCGGCGCGGAAGCGGTAGAGGGTGCTGCCAGCGTCGACCGGCACCAGGTTCCCCTCGTAGATCCCGAGCGCGACGCCTCGGATCGACTCGAAGCCGTCTTCGCTCGGAAGGTCGTCCATGTCCACGACGACCACGCGCCGGCCGGCGGCCGCGTGTTGACGCGCCGCCTCGAGGCCCGAGCGCCCGCCGCCGACCACGAGCACTTCGGTGTGCCGGTGCTCGGCGTCGAAGCGGCCGGAGCGACCGGCGTGCTCGTCCACGCGCCCGAGCCCGGCGACCGACCGCAGAAAGCGCTCGTAGAGGGGCCAGGCGCGGCGCGGCCGGATCATCGTGCGGTAGTAGAAGCCGACCGGCGTGAACGGGCCGCCGAGCTTGTCCGTGACGGCGAGCAGGTCGCGCCGAAGCGAGCCCCAGACGTTCTGGGGCTCGACGCGGACGCCCTCGCGCAGCGGCTCCGTGCAGACGCGCACGTTCGGGACGCCGTCGACGCGCATCATGCAGTTCGGGCACTGGCCGCGACAGCAGAGGAGACCGCGCGGGCGGTGGTACTTGAAGCTGCGGGAGAAGACGCGCTGCCCCCTCGCGAAGAGGGCCGAGCCGATGGAATCCCCGGCAAATCCGCGCGCCGGCCAACCCTCGAAGAAGAACCT
>DASQWP010000257.1:0-4113 GCA_035640195.1 Gaiellaceae bacterium
GGCCCCAGCGGGGAGCAACGAGAGAAGCCTCCGAGCGAGATCCCCAATTCGTGTAGCCAGCCCGGGCGGCGTCGTCATCGCCGACCCGAGCCCGCCCGCTCGTCCTCGCGCCTCAAGTGGCTCAGCCGCAGCATCCCTCTACCCCTAGGTCCGACGGCTGGACTTTATCTCGCGCTAGAGGCGGTTACGAGGCTCTCGGATCCGCTTTCGTTGCAAAGAGCGAGAATCTCGCGGCGTTGGGTGTCGATCCGGCGTCAGATGCCCTTCCTAGAATCGCGCTGTGGCGAAGGTAGCCGTCCAGCACGCCTGCTCCGAGTGCGGGTACGCGACCGGGAAGTGGCTCGGGCGTTGTCCTTCGTGCGGGGGCTGGGGGACCCTCGTCGAGGAACGCACGCTCGCGCCGGCCGCCGGGGCGGCCCAGGCGCGACCTCTCCTCCGGCTGGTCGACGTCGAGGCGACGGATGCCGAGCGCCTCCCCACCGGCGTGGCCGAGCTCGACCGCGTCCTCGGCGGGGGCCTGGTTCCTGCGAGCCTCGTCCTTGTCAGCGGCGACCCCGGAATCGGCAAGTCCACCCTCCTCCTCATGGCCCTCCGGGCGATGTCCAGCGAGCGCACGGTCGTCCTCGTCACCGGAGAGGAGTCGGCGGCCCAGGTCAAGCTGCGGGCGGACCGGCTGGGGGGCGCCGCCGGCGTGCACGTGCTGGCGGAGACGAACCTGGACGAGGTCTGCGCCACGCTGGAGCGCGAGCGCCCGGAGGCTTGCGTGATCGACTCCGTGCAGACGCTCTACGCGCCCGAGCTCGGCTCGGCGCCCGGCTCGGTCGCCCAGGTGCGGGAGGCCGCCGGGCGCCTGCTCCGTGTCGCCAAGGAGCACCGCGTGGCCACGTTCCTCGTCGGCCACGTGACGAAGGAGGGCTCCGTCGCCGGCCCGCGCGTGCTCGAGCACCTCGTCGACTGCGTCCTCACCTTCGAAGGCGACCGCTACCGGTCCCACCGAGTCCTCCGGGCGGTCAAGAACCGCTTCGGCTCGACCAACGAGCTAGGCGTCTTCGAGATGACGTCGGCGGGGCTCGTCGCCGTCGAGGATCCGTCCGAGATCTTCGGTCGCGCCGAGGAGCAGCCCGGCTCCGCCGTCGTCTGCACGCTCGAGGGGACGCGCCCGCTCCTGCTCGAGGTGCAGGCGCTCGTCTCGCCGACGGATCTCGCCATGCCGCGGCGCGTCGGCACGGGCGTCGACCCGAAGCGGCTCTCGATGATCGTCGCCGTGCTCGGCCGCCACGCGGGCGTGGCGCTCGGCCAGGCGGACGTCTTCGTCAACGTGGCCGGGGGAGTTCGTATCGACGAGCCCGGCGCCGACCTCGGGATCGCGCTCGCCATCGCCTCCGCGGCGCGCGGCAGGCGTGTCGGCTCGGGAATTGCGTGCTTCGGCGAGGTCGGCCTGACGGGCCGCCTTCGCCCTGTCAGCCAGGCAGAGCGGCGCCTGGCGGAATGCGCGAAGCTCGGCTTCGCCCGTGCGCTCGTGCCGGACGGCACGGAGCCCCATGGCAGAATTGCCCAGGCAGCAGCCGCAACGCTGCGGCAGGCAATCGGAACGGGGCTGGATGCGGACGGATCCTCGGAAGGATAAGACCCTCCTCGCGGCGCTCAGCCACGTGGCGCCGGGAACGGCCCTGCGCGCGGGGATCGACGACATCATCCGCGCCCAGCACGGCGCACTACTCGTCATCGGGGACCCGAACGACCTCGCATTCCTCTTCTCCGGCGGGATGCGCCTCGACCTCCCCTTCACGGCGCAGCTGCTCTACGAGCTGGCGAAGATGGACGGAGCGATCATCCTGACGGCGGACTCGCAGAAGCTCGTGTACGCGAACGTCCAGCTGATGCCCGATCCTTCCATCCCCTCGACCGAGACGGGCACCCGGCACCGCACCGCGGAGCGCGTCGCCAAGCAGACGGACGCGCTCGTAATCTCCATCTCGCAGCAGCGCGAGACGGTGACCGTCTTCGTGGGCGACCTGCGCTACCAGCTCGCGGAGATCTCCGACATGCTCGCTCGGACGAATCAGGCGCTCGGCACGCTCGAGACCTACCGCGCGCGCCTCGACCAGGGGCTCACGCGGCTGACGGCGCTCGAGTTCCAGAGCGCGGTCATGCTCGACGACGTCCTCGTCGTGCTCCAGCGGGCGGAGATGACGACGCGCATGGCGGAGGAGATCGAGCGCAACTGCGTGGAGCTTGGCGAGGAGGGCCGCCTCATCCGCATGCAGCTCGACGAGCTGATGGAGGACGTGCCGCGCGAGAAGGCGGCCGTCATCTACGACTACGAGCTGTCGGGCGACCCGGCGAAGGCGGCCACCGTGCTCGAGCGCCTCTCGCAGCTCCAGTACGGACGGCTGCTCGAGTTCGAGGACCTGGCCGAGCTGCTGGGCTACCCGCGCGACGCGAACCCGCTCGACTACACCGTGCAGCCGCGCGGCTTTCGCGTGCTCTCGCGCATCCCGCGGCTTCCGGACTCCGTGATTCGGCACGTGGTGCGTGACTTCGAGACCCTGGACGCGGTCGTTCGCGCGAGCCACCGCGACCTCGAGGCCGTCGACGGCGTGGGGTCCGTGCGGGCGCGCGAGATCCGCGAAGGGTTGCGCCGCCTGCAGGAGCACAATCTCGTGGATAGGTACCTCCAACTCTGATTCCGGCCTGCAAACAGGCCCAAAAATGGCTTTTTTCCTGCGTTTTTGCTACCATGGCGGAGTTCCGCAGGCATCTTGGGCGGCATTTTTTACGCCCTGGTTCAGAGGAGGAGAGGCTTGTACAAAGTCGGCGATAAGGTCGTCTATCCCCACCATGGCGCTGGAACCGTGGTGAAGAAGGAATCACGGACGATTCTGGGTCAGGAGCGCGAGTACCTGACGATCAAGATCCTGCACAACGATATGACCGTGAACGTCCCGACGGAGAACGCCGACCGCGTCGGGCTCCGCAAGGTCATCGACGAGGACATGGTCGAGCGAGTCCTCGAGGTCCTGCACGGAAGCGGCACGAAGATGCCGAAGAACTGGAACCGCCGGTTCAAGTACAACCGCGACAAGATGAAGACCGGCGACGTCTTCGAGCTCGCCGAGGTCGTGCGCAACCTCTCCCTGCGCGACCAGGAGAAGGGGCTCTCGACCGGCGAGAAGCAGATGTTCGTGAAGGCGAAGAAGATCCTCGCCAGCGAGCTCATGTATGCCAAGGCGATGGACGAGGACGAGGCGGGCGCCTGGCTCGACGACGAGCTCGAGTCCGTCGCCGCGGTCAAGGTCGCGAGCTAGGACGCCCTAGACCGGCGCATCGACCCGCGCGCCGTCGGCATCCTATCGGGGTGCCTGCTCGCGTCCTCGCGCTGCTTTTCTGCGTCGCCGCTGTCCTGGCCGCCTGCGGCGGCGACGGGGAGGCGGACGCGGACGAGGTCCTCCTCGACGAGAGGTCGTTCGCGCAGGTCGTGGCCGCCGAGCTCAGGGGCGACGAGGTGGAGGCGACCGCAGAGGGTCAGGGCCTCGGCGTGCGCGTCGAGGACGGGCTCGACCGCATCGTTCTCGCTCCCGAGGAGCAGTTCGAGGAGTACCGGCAGAACCCGGAGCGCCGCGACGAGATCGTCGCGGGCGTCGTCGAGGAGGCGCAGCGCCGCCTGGAGGAGGGGATCGGCGAACTCTCGTTCAGCGAGGCCAAGGACGCGCTCATGCCGTTGTTGAAGCCGCGGTTTGCGCTCCGGACACTGGACGAGACCCCCGCCCAGACGGATTTCCCGGCGGGTCTGGCCGTCGTCTACGCCGTCGATCGGGAGAGCGACTTCACGCTCGTCACGCCGGCCGACGTCGAGCGGTGGGGGCGGCCCCTGGGCGAGATCCATCGGATCGCGCTCGCGAACCTCGCCCGGCAGACGAACGGCCAGGACTGGCTTCTCTGCGAGGCCTCGGGCGGAGAGAAGCTCTGCGGCTGGGCCATGGAGGACGGCTACGACGCGACGCGGGTCATCGTCCCCGACCTCCGGCGGCAGATCGAGAGGGAGTACGGAGGCCCGGCCGTCTACGCGATGCCGATGGAGCACGTCTCCATCGCCCTCTCGTACGAGCTCGC
>DASQWP010000258.1:0-3023 GCA_035640195.1 Gaiellaceae bacterium
GTCGGGCATCGGCAAACCTGCCCTGCTCCTGGTCGACGACCGCGAGCGCGATGAGCGCGGCGCAGCGTAGGTCGCCGCGGCCGAGCGCGAGCGCCTGCTCCGAGACCTCGAGGAGCTCCGTCTCGGCCGGGCCGAGCTCACCGAGCGCCGTCCGCATGCGGCTTCGCTTGAGGCGGAGCTCGATTGCCGCCTCGGGGAGTTCGTCCCCGACCACGTCGAGGGCGCGCTCGTAGAAGCGCGCAGCCTCGCGGATCCCTTCCCGCCGCTCGGACTTCTCCGCTGCGCGGGCGAGGAGCTCGGCGGCGCGCGCGACGGGCGGAGGGACCGGACTCCGCGCGACGTCGCGCCCCAGGCGGCACGCCTGCTCGAGATGGTAGGCGACGATCTCGACCAGGTCCTCAGCGCCGGCAGGAAGTGCCTCGACCCAGTCGGCGAACCGGACGTGCAGCTCCACCCTGCGTCCCTTTGGAACTTGGCCGTAAGCGACATCTCGGATGAGGATGTGCTTGAAGGCGTACTCTCGCTCGCCGGCGACGGTCGACACCTCGCCGGCACGAATCAGATCGCGTCGCTCGAGTGCCTCGAGGCCACGGTCGACGTCGCCGGCCGTGCCGTCGAGGTGGGCGACCGCTCCGGGCCAGAAGACGGCGCCGACGACCGAGGCGTTCTGGGCGATCCGCTTTTCGCCGGCGTCCAGCTGATCGAGGCGCGAGCCGATGAGCGCCTGCAGACTGCTCGGCACCGAGACCTCCTCGACCTCGCCGATGCCGCCCGCGTCGACGAGCATGCGCACCGTCTCCTCGAGGAAGAGCGGGTTGCCGCCGGCGGCCCGGAGCAGCGCGTCCAGCCCCACGCGTGAGACTCCTTCCGACTCGAGCAGCTCGGCGAGGAGCGCCTCACTCTCGTCCCCGCTCAACGCCTCCAGCTCGAGCACGCGCCGGCGCCCGTCCTCGGTGACCAAGGCCGGCTGTCCATCCGCGAGCTCGGGCCGCGCCGAGGCGACGACGAGGATCGGAGCGTCTTCCGTCTCGACCACGATGGACAGGAGCAGCTCGATCAGCGTCGGCTCAGCCCAGTGCAGATCCTCGAAGACGAGGACGAGCGGGTTGGCCGACGCGAGGAGCCGGAGGATGCGCCGGAGGCCCCAATGGAGCTCCGGCTGAGTGATCTCGCCGGTCGCGTACGTTCCGAGGGGCGTCGTCGGAGCCCCCAGGAGGTTCGCAAGCGCCGCCGCCATCGTGCGCAGTTCGTCGAGGTCGTCGGTTTCGAGCCGCTGGAGGAAGGCATGCAGCTTCGTCGAGGTCGCTTCCTCGGCGTCGTCGACAAGGATTCCGGCCGCTTCCTTGAGGATCTCGGCGATGGCCCAGTAGGTGATGCCCTCCCCGTAGGGGAGACAGCGCCCCCAGTGGACGGTGGCGTTCTCGGCGCCGGCGGCGAACTCGAGGAGCAGGCGGCTCTTGCCGATTCCGGGAGGACCGAGGACGGTTGCGAGACCGGGACGCCGATCGTCTCCGACTCGCCGCCAGAGCTCGTCCAGAGCCTCGAGCTCGCGCTCCCTGCCGACGAGACGGACGCCGGAGGGAGCCCGGCGAGACGGAGGTCGCCTGGCCGCCACGACCTCCCACACGGGCACCGGCTCGCTCTTGCCCTTCGCCTGGATCGAGTCGGCCGCGCGGTATTCGATCGCCTCCGCGGTCGCCTCGTATGTGGCCGCGCCGACGACGATGCCGTCGACCGGCGCCGCGGATTGAAGGCGGGCGGCAGTGTTCATGACATCGCCGGCCGCCATTCCCTCGCCCTCCGTCGTCCTCGCACCGAGGACGACCAGCGCCTCTCCTGTATTGACGCCGATACGGATGTGGAGATCGAGCCAGGCGTCCGCTGCGTTCAGGTCCGCGATCGCGTCGCGCACGGCCAACGCGGCGCGCACGGCGCGCTCGGGGTCGTCCTCGTGCGCGGCGGGCGCCCCGAAAAGTGCGACGACGGCGTCACCGATGAACTTTTCGACCGTTCCCCCAAATCGCACGAGTTCGCTCCGAACGCGCGCGTAGTAGGGCGCGAGGCGCGCTCGGACGTCCTCTGGATCGAGCTGCTCCGCGCTTGCCGTCGAGCCGACGATGTCGGCGAAGAGAGCCGTGACGAGCTTCCGCTCCTCGCGCTGGGCTTCGGCCTCCAGCACGGCACCGCAGGCGCCGCAGAAGCGGAACCCAGCGGGGTTCTCCTGGCCGCACGCGGGACACCTGGACACACGATTAGCGTACGGCTTGGGGTGTCGCCTTTCTAGCGCCTCGCCTTCTACTAGACCCGCCGCAGATGCGTGTCCCGAATCGAGCCGTGCCGACTCCGTTGGTTTCTACGAACTCTCACGTTCAGCAGATCGCGTTTTCCCACAGCATCGTCCAGAGCACACCTACGATGAGAGCATGCAATCCGCGCAGATACTTCTGGGACCGATCGGCCGGCGGACAGGCGCTGAACAACCGCGCCTGCTGAAGAACGGCGCAGCAGCCCACGAACTCTCCCGTGAGGATCGCGCAAGGGGTGGTCGCGCGCGGGCCGAGAAGATCCGCCGGCGCAAAGAGCTACGAGAGCGCTTTGAGGTCGCGCAGCTCGAAGACCTCGCCGGGGCCGAGCTCGAACTCCTCGATCAGGCGCTCGTCCGGCTCAACCTGCTGATCGGTTCCGAGGATGATCGCGTCGCCTTACGTGCGGTCATTGAGGTCCTCGACCGGACGCTCGGCCGGCCGAGGCAGCAACAGGCAAGCGATCGCTCGTTCGAGGGGCCCGGCGACATGGAGACCGCGCTGGCTGACGCGCGCGAACAGCTCGCCATGCGCCTCAAGGCGCGCCACGCCGCTCGCACCGTGACCTCCGGCTAGGGCGGCCGGCGCCCCGACGCCCAGTGGATGACGTGACCCGCGAACCTTGTCTTCGCCCGTCAGACGACGAGCCCGCTCCTGGAGCGGCACCTGCCTTGGCCGGGCAACGGCTGAGCAACTCGGCAAGAGGAGAGCCTCCGGCAT
>DASQWP010000259.1:0-2606 GCA_035640195.1 Gaiellaceae bacterium
GCGCGTTAGGGCAGAAGGCCGGTGGGTAGAAAACCTCACCGTTGCCAGACGAACGGGAGGACGACGTCGAACAGCTCCACGCTCTGCGCAGGAGCTTGCTCAGACAGGCTGAGAACCCTGGAGTTCGACGCATCCTCGAAGCTGTCGAGCAACTCATTGACGAGCTGACAGTCGATTCTCTGCAAAGGCAAGACCGGGCTAGGCGGACGGGGCCGAGCGAATAGGCTGGAAAGCGGCCGCCTGCTGAGGGCGCGACCCGTCTCGTCAGCCAAGACGTCAGGCCCTCCTAGCCGGTGGGCGACCGGATCCGCTCCCCCGAGCAGCACGGCGCCGCGCGTTCGAACTCGAGCACCGCCCCGCGGCTTCGCTGGGCATCGATGGGTGCGGTCTTTGAGTGACCAGCCCACCGAGAACCGCGACCTGCGGAGACTGCGCGAGCGGCATGAGGTCGTGGCGTGACCCGCCTCGAGGGGTCGCACATGGGCTGTTCGGGGGCGTCTAGGGTCGCGGAGTCACGACTGGCAACGGCCTTAAGGGGAGGCCGCCGAGGGGCCCCGGAGCCCGGTCCGAGCGACCCGGTTACAGAACCGGTTGGGTGGATAGAAGCGGCGCACATGTCCGTGAGCGGCCCCCCATTTCCACCCCCGGCGCACGTCGCCTCGGGTGGCTCCGTGTCCCCCGAATGCGCGTCCTCGGCATAAACGCGGTCTTCCACGATCCGGCAGCGGCACTAGTGGTCGACGGTGAGATTGCCGGGGCAGCCGAAGAGGAGCGGTTCAGCCGTCGCAAGCATGGAAAGCCGGCGACCGCGTTCTCGACCTGGGAGCTCCCTGAGCGTGCCGCAGCGTGGTGTCTGGCTGAAGCCGGGCTTTCGCCCGAAGACCTCGACGCCGTCGGGTACTCCTATGACCCCGATCTCGCGCCGCAGTCTGACGGCGACATCACGAAAGACGCCTGGGAAGGGCTCAGGACTCTGTATGTGCGCCGGGCGGCAAGGTTCCTCCAGGCCGCCCTTCCCGGTCTCGATCCCGAGATCGTGCGCTTTGTCCCCCATCACATCGCGCACGCGGCTTCCGCGCATTTGGCCGGCCCTTTCCCGCGCTCGAGCGTGATGGTGCTCGACGGCCGCGGCGAGCGAAACTCCTATCTTGCCGGCCGCTACGTCGATGGCGACCTCGAGCCGCTCGCGACGCAGGAGCTCCCTCACTCGCTCGGGCTCCTTTACGAGGACGTGACCGAGCACCTCGGCTTCAAGCGCTCCTCGGACGAATACAAAGTGATGGCGATGGCCTCGTACGGGCGGCCGTCCTTCCTCGGCGAGTTCCGCGAGGCGATCCGAGTCACGGACGGCGGGGGCTTCGTCGTCGAGCGGGAGCAGCTCGAGCTGGGGCGCTTTTCTCCGCGACTCGAGTCGGGAGCCGACTGGACAGCGGTTCATGCGGATCTCGCGGCAACGATGCAGACACGCCTGCAGGAAGTGCTCCTCGAGCTCGCCTGCTGGCTCCACGACCAGACCGGCGACCCGTACCTCACCATGGCGGGCGGCGTCGCTCTCAACTGCGTCGCGAACTCCTACCTCGACGAGTGCGGGCCCTTTGAGCGCATCTGGGTGCAACCGGCGGCCGGAGACGCGGGCACGGCTCTCGGGGCGGCCCTCTACGTCGCCCAGGAGCTCGGGGACACCGTCCGTCCGATGCCGACGGCCGCCCTCGGCCGGATGTGGACGGACGAGGAGCTGGGCCGCTGGCTCGACGGCGCGGCAGTCGCCCACGAGCGCCCTGCCAACATCGCAGAGGCGGCGGCGGACATCATTGCCTCGAACGGTGTCGTGGCCTGGTTCCAGGGACGGAGCGAGTACGGGCCACGAGCGCTCGGTCACCGCAGCCTGCTCGCCAATCCGGCTGATCCGGAAAATCCCACACGTCTGAACGACATCAAGGGTCGCGAACAGTTCCGGCCGGTCGCCCCCATGGTGCTGCTTGAACGCGCAGCGGAGATCTTCGAAGGCCCGCTACCGAGCCCCTTCATGCTCTTCACGCACCGGGTCAAGCCGGACTGGGCGAAGCGCATTCCCGCCGTCGTGCACGTCGACGGGACCGCGCGGATCCAGACCGTCGACGAGGCGGACGAGCCGGTGGTTGCCCAGCTCCTCCGAGCGCTCGAACGCCGGACCGGCGTTCCCGTTGCCGTCAACACGAGTCTCAACACGGCCGGGCGTCCGATTGTCGACGACCCGAGAGACGCGCTCGAGTGCTTCGGATCGGCGCCGATCACGGCACTCGCCATCGGGCCATTCCTGGTCCGCCGCTCACCCTTCGCTCTCACAGGAGGCGCGGCGTGAGCACCGTCTCGTTCGACATTGTGATGCCCACGTCGGGCCGCGCGTCGCTCGCGCTATTGCTCGACGCGCTTGCCTCGGGGAGCGGCCCGCTACCAGGCGCCATCTTCGTCGTGGACGACCGCCACGAGCGCGGGACGGCGCTCGTGAGCGATCCGCCCTCGGCGCTCGCGACGCGCCTGCGCGTCCTCCGCGGGAAGGGCGCGGGACCCGCTGCGGCGCGCAACGTCGGCTGGCGTGCCTCACGGGCGGATTGGATCGCGTTCCT
>DASQWP010000260.1:0-3254 GCA_035640195.1 Gaiellaceae bacterium
CGGACATGCCGACGGGCAGACAGCAGAGGACGCTGTACGTGTACATGAGCCGTTCGATCTCGTCGCCCGGCGCCTCGAACGTGTCCGCCACCTTCTCGTCGACGACGAGCACGGCCCCGCCCTCGCCGGCGAGGCCGCGCACGGCCCGCAGGACCTCAACCGGCCGGGACATGTCGTGCACGGACTCGAAGATCGTGACAAGGTCGTAGCGGCCGGCGAGCTCCGGGTCGCCGGCGTCGCGCAGATGGAAGCGAACGCGCTCGCCGAGTCCGGCCTCGGCGGCGTTCGCACGGGCCAGCTCGACCGAGGCCTCGTCCACGTCGTATCCGTCCACGCGGGCCTTCGGATACGCGCGGGCGAGCGCAATGCTCGACCAGCCGGCCCCGCAGGCGACGTCGGCGATCGCCGCGGGCGGGTCGGAGGAGAGGCGCTCATGGACGTCCGGCATCGCGGGCAGCCACTCGCTCGCCAGCAGGTGGGCGAACTGGGGACGGTTCGCGCCGGCCTGGGCCTCGCGCCCCTCGTCGCCGTACGCCGTCCAGGCCACGCCGCCACCGCTGCGAAACGCCTCCTCGACGGCGGGAAGCGCGGAAGTGAAGGAGACGGCGAAACGCGCCATCGGCACGATGTACGCAAGGCTCTCGGGGTCGAGGAGCACCTCCTCGTGCCCGGCGGGGATGCCGTAGCGACGCTCGTCGTGAGGCGCCGAGGCGTCGTCCACGGCGAGGATCCCCGCGACCGCCTGTTGCTCGAGCCATTCCCGCGCGTAGCGCTCGTTTGTGCCGGTCGCCTCCGCGAGCTCGGCCGGCGTCGCGTCGGCCCCCTCGGCGAGAGCGCGGTAGAGGCCCAGCTTGTGCCCGAGGTAGACCGTGAGGAGCTCGTAGGCTCCCAGGGCCGCGCCGCCGAGGCGCTCCGCGAGGGTGTCGGCAGCCGTCTGCGCCAAGTCTGCTACCGCTGATCCAGCGGCGGATTCTGGACGTTGTGCTCGGTCGCGTACTCGTCGACGAGCTGGTTGATGACGTCCATCCCTTCGTCATAGGCGTAGTTGATCTTCACGAAGGGCTCCCACTTGTCCGGGAGAGCATCCTCCGGGAAGATCGCCTCGACGGGGCACTCCGGCTCGCACGCACCGCAGTCGATGCACTCCTCGGGATCGATGATGAGGATCCGATCGGCCTGGTGGATGCAGTCGACGGGACAGACGTCGACACAGGACAGATCTTTGATGTCGATACAGGGTTCGGCGATGATGTACGTCACGCGGCCAGTCTACGCAACGAGTTCGTCCACCAGCTGCGAGGCGCGTTCCGCCAGCGCGGAGCGCACGACGACCCGGTCCAGACCGGCCGCCTGGGCGGCGCGGAGCCCCGCCGTGTCAGTATGGTTGGTGAAGCCGAGGATGGGCACCTCCGGGTAGGTCTCGGCCACCTCCTGCGCGTCCATGCGGGCCACATCCACGATGACGAGATCCGGCGGGTCGACGCTCTCGGTCGTGGTCAGCTTGTGGCCCGCGAGGAGCACGTCGAGCTTGCCTCGGAAGAAGACATCGACCCCGACGAGCAGGATCGTCGCCACGGGGCGGAGCGTACCACCCTCCTGAGCCGGCTCAAAGTGCTCTGCTAGCGTCCTCACGTGCCTGTGGGCGAGCTCACCACCGTCGCGCGCGTCGAGGACGTCCCGCCCGGGAGCGCCAGGGTCGTCAGCGCCGGGGAGCACGAGCTCGCGCTCTTCAACGTGGACGGCTCGTTCCACGCCACCCAGGCCAAGTGCCTCCACTTGGGAGGCCCCCTCGGACACGGCAGGCTCGACGGCTGTGTCGTCTCCTGCCCCTGGCACGGCTGGCAGTACGACGTCACCACGGGGGAGAACGAGTTCGACCGTGCGCTCGCGCTCGAGACCTTCGAGGTCGTCGTGGAGGGCGGGCACGTCAAGGTCGCGGTCTGAGCTCGAGCTGGAGCAGGGCCTGGCCCTGATCGGGAGCGGCGAATACTTCGCCGCCCACGAGGTGCTGGAGGACGTCTGGCGTGCGGCCGCGCCTAAGGAGCGCGACTTCTTCCAGGGGCTCGTTCACGTCGCGGTCGCCTGGTACCAGGCCGGCCGGGGCAACCGGGTGGGCTGCGAGCGGCAGCTCGAGAAGGCGGCGCGGCGCCTCGGGCCGTACGGGCCCGCCCATCGCGGCGTGGACGTCGCCGGCCTGCTGGCCCAGGTCGAGGCCGCGCGCGGCGCCTTTCCCCACCTGCCGCCCGTGCAGGTGTCACGGGAACTTCCGCCCGCTTCGGACCGTCAGAGTGAGGGATGATCCGTGCAGCGCTCGTGCTCGCGCTCTCCTTCGCCGGCTGCGGCTCGGACGACCAGGGCGTCAAGCGCGCCCAGCCGGAGGCCCGCGGCCACGTCGTTCTCTACGTCTCCAACCAGAGCTTCGAGCGGAGCACGGTCGACATCAGGATCGAGGTGGACGGCCGCGAGGTCGTGAGCGACGGCTTCGCGGTCGAGAACCAGCACAACTGGGTCGAGTATCGGCTTCGCCTTACGCGTGGGACGCACGTCATCCGCGCCGAGTCCGCTGCGGGCGAGGCCGCCTTCGAGCGCTCCTTCGAGATCCGCGGGCGGACGTGGGCAGTCGTCGACTACTGGTGCTGCGACGGTCCCGGCGAGCCGAGATTCACCTTCCACCTCTCGCGCGAGCCAATCGGCTTCGCGTAGCTCTAGAATCCTTCACCAGTGGAGACGAGGCAGA
The DNA here is from genome assembly GCA_035640195.1 of Gaiellaceae bacterium. Taxonomy (GTDB): domain Bacteria; phylum Actinomycetota; class Thermoleophilia; order Gaiellales; family Gaiellaceae; genus DASQWP01. Next base: position 2,738 of record DASQWP010000260.1, read on the forward strand.
CGCCGGCAGCCCCGGTGCAGCCGAAGGCCGCGCCCGCCGCCGCGCGCCCGCCGGAGATGAGCCCGTTCGAGGCGGTCAACTTCTTCTTCGACCGGGCGGCCGACCACGTCGGGCTCGGCGACGAGATGCGGGCGATCTTCCGCTCCTCCTACCGTGAGCTGACCGTGCAGGTACCGCTGCGCCGCGACGACGGGACGCTCGAGGTCTACAGCGGCTACCGCGTCCAGCACAACGGGGCCCGCGGCCCCTACAAGGGCGGCGTCCGCTATCACCCCGACGCCGACCTCGACGAGGTGCGCGCGCTCGCGTCGCTCATGACCTGGAAGACCGCCGTCGTCGACATCCCCTTCGGGGGCGCGAAGGGCGGTGTCCAGTGCGACCCGGCGACGATGAGCGTGGGCGAGAAGGAGCGCCTGACACGCCGCTTCACGGGGACGATCAGCTACGTCCTCGGGATCAACCGCGACATCCCGGCTCCCGACGTGAACACCGACGCGCAGACGATGGCGTGGATGAT
>DASQWP010000261.1:0-3656 GCA_035640195.1 Gaiellaceae bacterium
CGGGCCCGTCCGCGCCCGCCGTCCCTTCGATCGCGGTGCTCTGCGGCGGGCTGGGCGGATCGCGGTTCGTCGACTCGATTCGCCGCGCCGCCGGGGACGAGCGCGTGACCGCGATCGTGAACGTCGGCGACGACGTCGAGATCCTCGGCCTGCATGTCTCGCCCGACCTCGACACCGTCCTCTACACGCTGGCCGGCTTGATCGACGAGGAGCGGGGCTGGGGCGTGCGCTACGAGACCTACGGGGCGCTGGAGATGGCCGAGCGGCTCGGGGGCGAGTCGTGGTTCACGCTGGGCGACCGCGACATCGGCCTTCACGTCGTGCGCACCCGCCTGTTGCGCGCCGGCCACCCGCTGTCGGACGTCATGCGCCACCTCTGCGAGCGGCTGGGCGTGCGCGTCCGTCTCCTCCCTGTGTCGGACGATCCGGTGCGCACCTTCGTGGAGACACCGGCGGGCGAGCTCCCCTTCCAGACCTGGTTCGTCGAGCGCGGCCATGCCGATCCGGTCACTGCGGTTCGCTACGAAGGAGCCGAGGCTGCCCGGCCGGCTCCCGGGGTCGTCGAGGCGATCGAGGCGGCCGACCTCGTCTTCCTCGCCCCGTCGAATCCCTTCACTTCCGTGCTCCCGATCCTCGCTGTCCCGGGGATTCGGGACGCGTGCGCTGAGAAGCGCGTCGTCGCCGTCTCGCCGCTCGTCGGCGGCCGAGCCCTGCGCGGGCCGCTCGCCGAGATGATGGTCTCGCTCGGCCACGACCCGGACCCGGGCGGAATCGCCCAGGTGTACGGAGAGCTCGTGGCCGATCTCGTTCTCGACCCCGCAGACGTAGGATCCATGCCGCAGGCGCTCGTCTCGCCGATCGTTATGGTGGATCCCGCCGTGCGCGAAGAGGTGGGAAGAGCGGTGCTGAAGGCCGTGTCGTGATCGGCATCCTGGGCGGCAGCGGCGACTTCGGCCAGGGCCTGGCGGAGCGTCTTCGCCGGCTGGGTGAGGAGGTCGTGATCGGCTCGCGGACGCCGCGTGGCGACTTCGTCGCCAACGCAGAGGCCGCGCAAACCTCGGAGCTCGTGTTCCTCTCCGTGCCGCCCGAGGGCGTGGAGGCGACCGCGCGCGACCTGGCACACGCCCTGGCCGGGCGGATCGTCATCAGCGTCGCGAGCCCGGTCGTCTTCCGCGACGGGAAAGCGGGCGCCCAGCCCGGGCACCTCTCGCTGGCGGAGCTGGCCGCCCGCGCCGCCCCGGAGGCGCGCGTCGTCGCCGGGTTCCACACGGTGAGCGCCAAGCTGCTCTCCGACCCCGAGAAGAGGCTCCAGGAGGACGTGCTGATCTGCGGCGACGACGCCGAGGCGAAGGCGGTCGTCGGCGCGCTGGCCGAGCGGCTCGTCGAGGGTCGCGCGGTCGACGCCGGACGCCTCGAGGTGGCGCGCTGGGTGGAGCCGCTCACCGCGGTGCTGCTGAACGTGAACCGCCGTTACAAGGCGAACAGCGGCATCCGGGTCACCGGCCTCCAGTGACCGAGCTGCGGATCGTTCCGCTGGCGGGCGTTCCCGAGATTCAGCCCGGCGACGACCTCGTGGCATTCCTCGGAGAGGCGCTCGAGCGGGCGGGCCGGCTTGAGGAAGGGGACGTGCTCGTGGTCGCGCAGAAGGTCGTCTCCAAGGCGGAGGGACGCGTCGAGCGTGTGGACGACCTCGTCGGCGTCGTGCTCCGCGAGGCCCGCGCCGTGCGGCGCCGACGGGGCGACTTCGTCATCGCCGAGACCGAGCACGGGTTCGTCTGCGCGAGCGCGGGCGTCGACCACTCGAACGCGCCGGACGAGGGGTGGGTCGTCCTCCTCCCGCGGGATCCCGACCTATCCGCCGCGCGCATCCGGAACGGGCTGCGCGAGCGCTTCGGCCTGGCCCCGGCCGTGATCGTGAGCGACTCCTTCGGGCGCGCCTGGCGGCAGGGGACGACCGATGTCGCCATCGGCGTCGCGGGCATGGACCCGTTGCTCGATCTGCGCGGGAGGAAGGATGCCCGCGGGTACGAGCTCGCTGCGACGGTCATTGCCGTCGCCGACGAGCTCGCGGGCGCGGCCGAGCTCGTCATGGGGAAGAGCCGCGGCGTCCCGGCCGCGCTCGTCCGCGGCTACCGCGTCCCGCCCGGGGAGGGCCGCGGGCGCGACCTCGTCATGCCGCCGGAGCGGGACCTCTTTCCCTGAGCAAGGGCCCCGGACGCGGTCAGTGGCTCGGCACGATCCAGGTCGAGCGTGCCGAGGCCACGAGCTGGCCGCCGGCGGTGAAGACGGCCGAACCTGCATAGCGCTTGCGGCCGTCCTCGCCGATCCGCCAGCCGAGCACGACATGCGGCTCGCCCTCCGCCGGAAGCCGCAGCAGGTGGGCGGCCATGCGTCCGAGGAGGACGCCCTCGCGCTGGAAGTCGTCCACGGCCCAGCCGCTGGGACAATCCAGGGCGGCCCAGACGATCTCGGGCGAGACCTCGCCCGTCGGCGTCCAGGGAGAGGCGACGACGCCCGGCCGGCCCTCGACCGGCCCGGCGAAGACGCCGAGCCCGTCGTCGCGCGCCGGCCCGCAGGTGAAGCACGTCTCGTACGCGTGCTCCTCGAAGCCTGCATAGCGTCGCGAGGCGGCCTCCGCCTCCTCCACGGAGACCGGCTCGGGAACCTCGAGCTCCCACTCGACGACGCGCCCCTCGGCGACGACGGCGTCCCCGTCGCGCAGCTCCACCTCGGTGCCGTCGAGCTCGAGCGCGACGTCGAGCTCGCGCTCCAGGGGAGGAGGCCGCCTGAGGGTCACCTCGGCCGTCCCGCCCAGGAGGCCGGCGACGAGCCCGCACGTGTAACCGCCGTTGGCGGAGTCCGGCGGGCCGTTGTAGCGGCGCGGGATGATCATCGGTCGAGGCTGAGCGTGATGACGCCGAAGGGGGGCCGAGCGTCGGTGTAAACGGTGACGCCGTCGTGCTGCTCGACGGTGTCCCAAAGGCGGTTCTCGGCCATGAAGCCGACGTTGTCGATCTCCGGAAGGCGGTCGAGGACGCGCACTCCCATCTCGTGCACGAGCTCCTGGATCGAGGCGGACTCGAAGTCGCTGAACGCCTCGATCACCACCTTGCGGACCTCGTCGCCCGCCGCACGGTGCTCGTAGTCGGCGTTGTGCCAGGAGACGTCAAGGTGGACGAACAGCGGCCGGTCGTGGGCCTCGGGCAGCGTCGTGTACTCGTCGCGGACGAAGCCGGCGAAGGAACTGCCGCTCAGCTTGATCAGGTGGAGCCCTTCGCGTCCGGACCGCTCGAGCCGCGTGCCGTCGTCGTGGAGCGTTACTTCCGCGACGGAGCGGTCGGCGTAGAGCCGCTGGAGGACGGAGCGAGCCCGGCGGGCGAAGACCGTCTCCTCTGCGCGCAGCTCGACGGTCTGTACCTGGCTGTAGCGCTGGAGGAACTGCTCTCCGAGCACGACGAGGAAGCCCTCGAGACTAGTGTCCCCGTACTCGACCGCTCCGCGTTGGATGAAGTTCTTCATCGAGTCGGTCGCGACCACGAGCGAGTTGTCCCCCTCCGTGTAGGACGACTCGAACGCCTCGCCGCGCAGGATCATCCGCACTTCGCACGCGAAGAGGCGGTCGCCTTCCACCCGGTAGACCGAGACCGCATCCTTGC
>DASQWP010000262.1:0-2064 GCA_035640195.1 Gaiellaceae bacterium
AGGCCGTGGTGATGGCCTACGAGGCCGGCCTCGTGACACCAGGCGAGCCGGCGCCTAGGCTGCCCGGGTGAGCACCGGCCTGGCCTTCGACGAGCGCGCTCTGCTCGACGCCGCCCGAGCGGGCGACGAGGACGCGTTCGCCCGGCTGACCGAGCCGCATCGCCGGGCACTACACGCGCACTGCTACCGGATGCTCGGCTCGGTCACCGACGCCGAGGACGCCCTGCAGGAGGCGCTGCTCAACGCGTGGCGCGGGCTGCCGCGCTTTGAGGGGCGAAGCTCGCTGCGCTCCTGGCTGTACACGATCGCGACCAACGCCTGCCTACGGGCGATCGAGCGGCGGCCCAAGCGGGTGCTGCCCATCGACTACGGACCGGCCGCCGACCCCCACGACGAGCCCCGCGAGCCCCTGACCGAGTCGGTTTGGGTCGAGCCCTATCCCGACGAGATGCTTGGCTTGGAGGACGCACTCGCCCGCCCCGATGCGCGCTACGAGCAGCGCGAGAGCGTCGAGCTCGCGTTCATCGCCGCGCTCCAGCACCTGCCGGCGCGCCAGCGCGCGGTGCTCATCCTGCGCGACGTGCTCGGTTTCTCCGCGCGTGAGGCGGCCGAGGTGCTCGAGACGAGCCCGCCCGCAGTCGACAGCGCGCTGCAGCGCGCCCACAGGGCGGTCGACGAGCGCCTGCCCGAGCGCAGCCAGCAGGCGATGCTGCGGTCGCTGGACGACCGGGACCTGCGCGAGCTCGTCGACCGCTACGTCGACGCCTTCGAGCGCGCCGACGTCGACGCCGTCGTCGAGATGCTCGCCACCGACGGCGCGTTCACGATGCCGCCGCGGCCAACCTGGTTCCGCGGGCGCGAGGCGGTCGGCGCCTTCCTGGCCGACCACGTGCTGGCCCCCGACATGCGCTGGCGCGTCGTCCCGACGCGGGCGAACGGACAGCTGGCGTTCGGCAACTACCGCTGGGACGACGAGCGGGAGATCTTCGAGCCGCGCAGCATGACCGTGTTCACGCTGGGCGCACAGGGAATCGACGAGATGACCACGTTCATCGGTCCGGAGCTCCTCGCGCGGTTCGGGCTCCCGGACCACGTCGATTCATAGCCGAGCGTTGGATTCGGGCCGCCCGGCGTATCTCCACTGACAGAGCAGCAATTCCGCCTGGATTCGCTCACGAGAGGCAAGGAGAACCGAAATGGGAAAGATCGTCATCAGCGAGAACGTTTCGCTCGATGGAGTCATCCAAGACCCGGCCGGTGACGAGGGCTTCACGCGCGGAGGCTGGGTCGGTCGGATTGCGGCCCTCCCAGAGCTGGCCAAGGTCACGCTCGACGAGGCGCTCGGCACCGAGGCCCTGCTGCTGGGTCGGCGGAGCTACGAGTGGTTCGCCGCGCGGTGGCCATCCCGGAGTGGCGAGTTGGCGGACAGGTTGAACAGCCTGCCCAAGTACGTCATCTCCTCGACCCTCGAGGATCCCGACTGGAGCAACTCGACGGTACTGAAGGGCGACGTCGTGAGCGAGGCCTCGAGGCTCAAGCACGAGCTAAACGGGAAAATCAATGTCCCCGCCAGCTTCCAGCTTGTGCGCACGCTGATCGAGCACGACCTCGTCGACGAGCTGCGGCTGAAGATCTTCCCGGTCGTGCTCGGGGCCGGCGAGCGCCTCTTCGGCGAGACCAGCGACAAGAGACCCATGCGCCTCGTCGGCACGGAGACCCTTGGTGACGGGGTCGCCATCCTCACCTACGAGCGCGTCCGAGACGCCGAGCGCGCATCGGACGGCGTCAGCCTTGAGGACAAGCGCGCGGGCGCTCTCCGCCGGGTACCGAAGGGACCATGAGCCTGCTCGCCGGGGACACGTGGCTCGACGCTCCGGCCGGCTCGTTCCTGCGCATCCCGGCCGGCGTCACACACAGCACGAGCCGAGTCCGTCTTGTCCCTTTCGCGCAGCAGCGACACGTGAGCGGTCCCGTTGCGGCCGACGGGCTTCCTCGCACAACAACCCATGGCTGACATGACGCGGAGCATTGGGCATTTCAGCGCACCTCGACGAGATAGTTTGG
>DASQWP010000263.1:0-2022 GCA_035640195.1 Gaiellaceae bacterium
CCTTCCCCTTCGGCCAGCGCCGTACGTGGCGGGGAGCGAGCATCACGTTCTCGAGCACGGTCAAGTGTGGGAAGAGGTTGAACTGCTGGAAGACCATCCCCACTTCGCGCCGGATCTCCTGGATGTTCCGGAGGTCGTCCGAGAGCTCGATCCCGTCCACGACGATGCGGCCGCGGTCGTGCTTCTCGAGGCGGTTGATGCAGCGGATCATCGTCGACTTGCCCGAGCCCGAGGGGCCGCAGACGACCACGACCTCCTGCCGGTCCACTCCGAGGTCGACACCTTTGAGCGCCTGGAAGTCCCCGAACCACTTGGAGACCTCCACGAGCTCGATCATCCGCTTGCCGTTCTGCACGCTCATCGCTCCCCCAGTCCGAGACGACGCTCGAGCCGCTGGCTCTCGCGCGACATCAAGTATGCCCCGGTCCAGTAGAGGAACGAGGCGAAGAGCAGGGTCTCGACGATGAGGCCCTGGGCGAGGAAGTCCGGCTGCGCCGTGATGTTCCGGGACACGTTCAGGAGCTCCGTGAGGCCGATGATCGCAACCAGCGACGTGTCCTTGTAGAGGCTGATGAACTGGCCGACGAGCCCGGGGATCACGTTGCGTAGTGCTTGAGGAAGGACGATCCTGGCGGTGATCCGAACGGGCGAGAGCCCGAGAGCCTGCGCTGCCTCGACCTGGCCGAGCGGAACGCTCTGCAGCCCCCCGCGCACGATCTCGGCCACGTACGCGGCCGTGAAGAGGATGAGCGCGATCAGGGCGCGCGTCACGAGGCTCGGCCGGTCCACGCCCGGCGGCAGGAGGAAGCCGATCATGAACGCACCCATGAAGAGCACGGCGATCAGGGGCACCCCGCGGAAGAGCTCGATGTAGGCGACGCACACGGCGCGAACGGCCGGGAAGCTCGAGCGGCGCCCGAGGGCGAGAAGGACGCCGAAGGGGAAGGCGAGCATGATCCCGCCGAGCGCGAGGAAGATCGTGAGCATGAAGCCGCCCCAGTTCTCCCACCCGACGCCTCCGAACGCGGTCACGAGTAAGAAGGCGACGACGATGCCGGCGAGGACGACGAGGGCGGCCCTGGCGCCGTGGAGCGCCAGACGCCGGCCGAGGACGTACGCGCCCGCGCCGACGAAGCCCACGACGAGCGTGAGCAGCGTCGCCTGGAGCGACTGGGCGAACCAGAGCAGGACGGCAACGAGGACGAGCGCGGGGCCGATCCGACGGAGCACGGACGCGCGCGCCGGCGGAGCCGCCCGCCCCTCCTCCACCTCGCGCCGCCGCGCCGCCGCCGCCGTCCCTGCGCCCAGCCCGAGCGAGGCGGCGAGCACGATGAGCGCCGCCCAGACGCGCCAGAGCTCGTCCCGCGGAAAGCGCGAGACCATCAGGTTGGTGATGTTGCGGTCGATGATCTCCCAGCGCGCGTCGACGAAGACGAACCTCCCGAGGCGGTAAGCGAGCCAGGCGAGGAGGAGCCCGAACGCGATGGTGAGGAACGCGTCGAAGGGCGTCCCGAACAGGTTCTCGCGCGCCCACTCTCGGGGCGGCAGGCGCCGCTCCGGCGGGCGCTCGGGGGCGGGAACCGGCTCGAGCGTGTCAACGCGTGTCGTCATCACCGCCCCCTCAGCGTCAGTCGGCGGTTGATCACGTTCGTCACGAAGGCGATCGAAAGGGAGAACACGAGGTAGATCGCCATGAGGACGAGGATCGCCTGCACGGCGGGCGCGGCCTGCGAGATCGAGACCTGCGTGATCTTCGTCACCTCGTAGTAGCTCACGGCCACGCCGAGCGACGAGTTCTTGACGAGGTTCAGGTACTGGTTGGCGACCGGTGGGATGGAGATACGGAAAGCCTGTGGCAAGACGACGTGGCGGAGGCGCAGGAAGCTCGACAATCCCACCGCGTTCGCTGCCTCCGACTGGCCCCGAGGTACCGCCAGGATGCTCCCCCGCACGATCTCGGCGATGTGGCTCGCCGTGTAAAGGGTGAGGCCGAGGAGGAGAGCTGCGTACTCGGGGCTGAGG
>DASQWP010000264.1:0-26558 GCA_035640195.1 Gaiellaceae bacterium
CCACTCGTCGCTGGAGAGGCTTGCGGGCTTGAGGAGCACGGAGTCCGGGATGGCGAGCTTGCCGATGTCGTGGAAGAGGGCAGCGTGCCCGAGGAGGTCGAGCTCCGCCTGGGAGAGCCCCAGCTCCCGTCCGACGGCGAGCGCCAGCTGCTGCACCCGCCGCGAATGACCGGCGGTGTAGGCATCGCGCGCGTCCACGGTTGCAGAGAGGCTCTCCATCGCCGCCGTCGAGCGTTCCTTGAGCAGTCGGTTCGCCTGCTCGAGCGAGACGTTCTGGCTCCGGATCGTCTCTGCCGCCTCGCGCAGCTTCTTGGTCGACTTCTCCGTGTGCCCCAGGTAGGCGGCCATGGTCTTGCGCATGAGGAGGAGCGGGAGAACGAACACGGCGAGCCCGTAGAGGCCGATGGCGCCGTAGGCGAGCGCGATGGCGCCTCCGATCGCGCCGAAGGCGACGTAGTGCGGGAGGAGCCAGGAGAAGCGCTCCGTCCAGACCCGCCGCCAGCGGTCGTGACCCTCGAGCGCCATGGCACCGGACAGAAGACCTGTGTTGACGACGAAATAGGCGCCTCCGGCGACGAGCCCCGCGGCCGCGGTCACGAGCACCGCGAGGTCTTCGTCGACGCGGAGGTGCACGCTGAACACCGCCGCCGCCCCGAGGGAGGCGAACGAGAGCGCGCCGATGTTGAAGAGGAAGTGATGGACGGGCGTCCGCTGCGAGCTCCAGGCCACGGCGGTGATCGCGATGGCGAGCGGGAGCGCGGCCTTGGGGCCGAAGAGGGAGGCGCCCGCGAGGGCTCCCACCGCGCTCACGGAGACGGAGCCCCCTCCGTCGAGCTCGAGGGCGAGGGCTTGACCTCCCGCCACGAGCGCGATGACGGCGAGGAGGCCCACGATGTCGTCGGAGGTCCCGAGGGCGAATCCGACCAGGCCCGCGACGAACCCGCCGAGGCTCACGAGGACGACGAGGGAGGCGAGCGCCGGCGAGAGCGTCAGGAAGCGCGGGCCGGCCGGCGTGTGCGGGCGTTGCTTCGGAGCCTGCTGGTCGCGCCGCTCCACGTCGGGCAGCTCCGGGAGCGCGCGCGCAGCGGGCGCCGTGTACTCCCCCTCCTCGGGGACCGCGGCCAGCCTGGTCTTGCGCTCGCTCGGCACGAGCAGCGGCTCGGCGCTCGCGCCGAGCACGCGGTTGCGTCCCTGGAGCTTGGCCCGGTAGACGGCGAGATCCGCTTGGTGGATGAGCTCGTTTTCGTCGGAGCCGTCTTTCGGGAAGCCGGCGACGCCCATCGAGACCGTGGCACGGATCGGCTCGCTCGACGTGTCCACCTCGAAGCGGTGATCGGCGACGGCGCGACGGATGCGCTCGGCGATCTCGATTGCCTGCTCGGGCCCCGTATCAGGAAGGAGGATGGCGAATTCCTCTCCGCCGAAGCGGGCGGGCACGTCGTAGTGCCGGAGCTGCTTGCGGAAGATCTCTGCGATCCCGTTCAGGACTGCGTCCCCGGCGAGGTGGCCGTACGCGTTGTTGATGTCCCGGAGCAGATCCAGATCGGCCATGACGACCGACATCGGACGCTCGAGGCGCCCGGCACGGCCCAACTCCTCCCGGAGCGTGGCGGCGAAGTGGCGCGCGTTGAAGAGGCCCGTCTTGGGGTCGACGCGCGCCTCCTCCTGGAGGGCCGGAACGCTCAGCGAACGGTGGATGAGGAGGAGCGGGGCAACCGCGGCGGGGAGGATCAGGGGATTCCAGTTCCAGAGGCTCGCAAAGGCGACTCCCAGCGCGGCGAGGACGAGGTCGGTCGAGAGGCTCTCCGGGGAGAACAGGCCGCTCTCCCGCAACGTATGCCCGCGCGCGTAGTGGAGCATCGTCGCGAGGACGACGTGGTTCAGCGTCACGAACACGACGCAGGCGAGGAGTCCGGCGAGCGCGAACTCGGCCTTCCGGCCGAGGCCGATTTGGCTGACGAGCTCCGCGACTCCCCAGGCGGCCAGGAGGTTCAGCGTGTGGTTGGCGATGTTGAACCCCTGCATGTACCAGGGGAATCGAACCTTCAGCCACTCCGGGATCCCGTAGACGATTCCGAGGAGTGCGATCAGCTCCGGCGGCAAGAGCAGCGCCGCCGGGACGAGGAAGACGATGGTGGTGTGGTAGGACTGGTCGCGCGGCGTTCGCACCATGAAGAGCTGCGCCACGGCGGCGGAGACGGCGAGGACGAAGAACGCCGGCCAGCCCTCGCTCGAGGGCGAGAGATGGGAGAGCGGCACGACCGCCGCCGCGGCGGCCGCCAGGCCGACGGCGTAGAGATAGAGCTTCGCCCGGCGCGGAAGGCCTCCCGACGCCGGGCGCCCAGGCCGAGCGAGCTCGTTCGGGACCGCGCTCACGGGCGCCACCCGCCGGGTTCCGGGGCGGCCGATCCGTTCTGTGACCACGCGGAAGCGTGGGGCCGCAGAGCCATGGTCGGAACGTAGGCGCGGTCTGGGTGCCTGACGTCCCCCGTTCGAGGGAGCGCCGCGCACGAGCCTACCCGTTGTGCGCTACTCGACCCAGCCGGCGCTTGCCCAGGAGGCGTTCGCCCAGGAGGCGTTGGCCCAGGAGGCGCTCGCCCAGGAGGCGTTGGCCCAGGAGGCATTGGCCCAGGAGGCGTTTGCCCACGAAGCCGACGACCAGGAGGCGTTGGCCCAGGAGGCGTTGGCCCAGGAGGCGTTCGCCCAGGAGGCGTTCGCCCAGGACGCGTTCGCCCAGGAGGCGTTCGCCCACGAAGCGTCGGCCCGCGCGACGAGCTCCCACTTGGCCACGTCGAAGCCGACATACCGGCCACGCGTGCGGACGAAGGGCTCGAGGTGCGCGTTGGCATCGGGCGCATCGCTCAGCGCCGCCGCTGCGGCCGCGTCGATCTGCCCGACGCCGACCGACATGGGCTCGGCGAGCGGCAGGTGTCGGGCGGTGAGCATGAGCGCGCCCTTGACTTCGTCGGGCGTCCACCTGGGGTGGCGCGCGAGGATCTGCGCCGCGGAGCCGGAGACGACGCCGGCTGCGAAGGACGTGCCGGACATCCACATGTAGCCGGGTGCGGTCACACGCTCGGGGAAGAGGCCGGGGAGCGTCGCGCCCTCGGGCACGCCGGCGACCATGTACCGGCCGGGCGCGGCGATCTCGGGCTTGGCGAAGCCCTCGGCCGTGTAGCCGTGGCTCGACCAGGGTGCGTTCCGGTCGTCGGCCGTGTCGGCCGTGCCGGCGATGTCGGTCGCTCCGACGGTGATCACGAACGGATCGCTGGCCGGCGAGTAGAGCATCCGGCCTGCGCCGTTGTTCCCGGCCGAGGTGACCACGACCATGCCGCGGAGCCACAGCCGGCGGACGGCCGCGTTCAGGGGATCGCGCAGGCCCCAGTCAGGGTGCGGAGAGTTGATGGAGAAGTTGACCACGCGGACGCCCTTCTTCCGGCCGTGCTTGGCCAGCCACTCCGTCGCCGCGAGGACGTCGCTCACGCGGCCCCTGCCCTCCGCATCGAGCACGCGCAGGGAGACGAGGTCCGCGGTCGGAGCCACGCCGGGGTACGACGCGTCCCCACCGGCCGCGAGCGCGGCGACCATCGTGCCGTGGCCGAGGTCGTCTTCCTCGTCCGCGTTGCCGGTGAAGTCGATGTCTGCGACGACGCGACCGCCGAAGTGGTCGGAGTCGACGCCCGAGTCGACGATCGCGATGGCGGGCATGCGGTCGCGCCCTCGGCGGCCGTCGAGATCGCCCCAGAGCCCGCTCGCGCCCACGGCGTAGGGCCAGAGCTCGACGGGGCGGAAGCTCGTGCTCGTCGCGACGACGGCCGCGTCGGGAGTGATCGACTCGATACCGTTCTCCTGCGCGAGGGTGAGGAGCTCCGCGCCGGTGATCCGCGCGGACACCCCGTCGAGGGCTTCCTCGAACTCGTCGTGAACGCGGCCGACGCGCCTGCCGTGGCGACCCCGCATCATCTCGTTCTCGATCTCGTGCGCGTCGACTCCCTGGGAGCCCACGATGATGACGCGCAGCTCCGCGCCGGGATCCGCGGCCGCCTGGTCGAGGAGGCCCTTCGGGACGAAGGCGCCTGCCCCGGCGGTCGCCGGAGCGACGAGGGCGAGGACGAGGACGGTGAGGGCGGCGAAGCCGCGGCCTCCCTTGCCCCAGAGGGCACTGGAGCGGGTCTCTCCCTTGGAGCCCTTGCCCCAGAGGGCGCTCGAGCGGGTGCTTCCGTTCGAACCGCGTTCTTGCCGCATGAAATTCGTTTCCTTCCTCCGCGCAGAGGGGCGCGCGGCCGCATGGGAGAAATGGTTGTACGCCAGACCGCAAGCTAGGGCGATCGCGCGTAGCGGGCCTCCCCCTTTTGTGGGAGAGGGGCGAGATTCACCCATTCGGGTGAGCGGCGCTTCTGCCGGTGATGCTGTGCGCAAAGTGGCCATTTCTCCAGAGGCGGGCGGGGCGCCGGTCGAACATTCGGCCGCTCGTCCGGCCCTGGGGAGCGTAGAGGGGGCGCCGCCGGATGCCTAGACGCTCTTTCGGACATGGCCGCAGAGAAGCCCTGTGTCGCTGGGAGAGGCACTAGGGTTCCAGCGTGCGTCTAGGCCTCGAGATCGCGCTCGCCCGCACCGCCGGCCGGCTTTCCCGCCTGGCCGGGCGCGGCGGCGGGACCACGCTTCCCGGGAAGATCCTGGCTACGATCGACCCCGCGGCGCTCGGCACCCTCGCAGGGCGCCTGCCGCTCGGCTGCGCGCTTGTCTCGGCCACGAACGGGAAGACGACGAGCGCGGCGATCCTCTCCGAGATCCTCGGCGACCGCGTGCGGCTCGCGCACAACCGCGCCGGAGCCAACCTCGTCTCCGGCATCACGTCTGCCCTCCTCGCCGAGCCGGAGGCCGAGCTCGGCCTCTTCGAGGTGGACGAGGGAGCCTTCCCGGACGTCGCGCGGCGCGTGCGGCCGCACGCGGTCTGCCTCGGCAACCTCTTCCGCGACCAGCTCGACCGGTACGGCGAGCTCGAACTGATCGCCGAGCGCTGGCGGAGCGCCGTCGGCGGGCTCGGCGAGGACGCGTGGGTGGCGGTGAACGCCGACGACCCGCTGCTTGCGCACATCGTGCGCGGGCGGGCGAACGTGCTGCGGTTCGGGCTCGACGATCACCGTGTCGCGCGGGAGCGCCTCCCCCACGCCGCCGACTCGAAGCACTGCCCCGATTGCGGCGCCCCGTTCGACTACGCCGCCGCGTACGTCGGGCACCTCGGCGACTACCGGTGCCCGAACGGTCATTTGGCGCGCCCGCCGCTCGACGTGACCGCCCGCGAGATCGAGCTGTCCGGCCTCCGAAGCGCCGCCTTCGAGCTGCACACGCCGCTGGGGGCCCGCCGCGTCGAGCTGGCGCTGCCGGGGCTCTACAACGTCTACAACGGGGTCGCCGCGGCCTCGCTCGCGCTCGTTCTCGGCTCTGGCCTCGAGGAGATCGCGTCCGGCATCGAGCGCTTCCACGCCGCCTTCGGGCGCTTCGAGCGGATCTCGGCCGGCGACCGGAGCGTGATCCTGCTTCTCGTCAAGAATCCCGCCGGGGCCAACGAGGTCGTGCGGACGCTCGTGGGAGGCGGTCCCCCCCGCCTTGCTGTCGTAGCGCTGAACGACGACGTCGCCGACGGCCGCGATGTCTCGTGGATCTGGGACGTGGACTTCGAGCCGCTCCTCGAGGGGCTGGAGACGCTCGTAGCCACCGGCGCGCGCGCGCAGGAGCTCGCGCTGCGCTTCGCGTACGGGGGCCTGGCACGCGACCGGATCGAGGTCGTCCCGTCGCTCGAGCGCGCGCTCGACCGAGGTTTGGAGCTGACGCCGCCGGGAGGCGAGCTCGTCTTGCTGCCGACGTACACGGCCATGCTCGCCCTGCGCAGGATCGCGTCCGACCGCGGGCTCGTCCGTCCGTACTGGGAGGAGGCCGCAGCGTGAAGGTCGTCGTCGGGCACCTGTACCCGGACTACCTCAACATCTACGCCGATCGCGGCAACATGGCCGTGCTGGAGCGGCGCGCGAGCTGGCGCGGCCTCGGCTTCGACTACCGCCCGATCGGCATGGGCGAGCCGGTGGAGCCGGACGCCCACGATCTCCTCTACGTCGGCGGGGGGCAGGATCGCGAGCAGGCGCTCGTGGCGGCGGATCTCGTGGGAAAGGGCGAGGCCGTGCGGGAGGCGGTCGCACGCGGGGCGGTCCTGCTGGCCGTGTGCGGCGGCTACCAGCTCATGGGCCGCTTCTACCGGGACCGCACCGGCGTCGAGCTGCCGGGGATCGGCCTCCTCCCTCTCCACACGATTGCGGGCGAGCGGCGGATGATCGGCGACGTGCTGCTCGAGTGCGAGCTCGAGCCGGGCGAGCGGAGACCGCTAGCGGGCTTCGAGAACCACGCCGGCCGGACGATTCTCGACGCGGGCGCCGAGCCCCTCGGGCGCGTGGTCGCCGGCTTCGGGAACGACGGCGAGAGCGGCCACGAAGGCTGCCGGCTCGGCCGCGCGGTGGGCACGTACCTCCACGGGCCCCTGCTGCCCCGGAACGCGTGGTTCGCGGACTGGCTCCTGAGCCGGGCCCTGGCGCACCGGAGCGGCGGCGAGCCGCCGGAGCTCGAGCCGCTTGCGAGCGACCTCGAGGACGAGGCCCAACGGGTCTCCGCACGCCGCGCGAAGGCGCGCGGGGGCCGCTACTCGTAAACGGCCGCGTCCCCCGGGGCCACCGCGGTCCTCCCTCCGCGTCGAGCGTAACCCGCGGGGACTCGCGGGTGGTGCATGATCGTGCCGTCAGGGCGCCCAGAGAGCGCCGAGATAGACGGTGGGGTCGCCTGGCTCCCAGCGCGCCAGGAACCGCTGGATGGGCGGGTGGAGGGCGATGCCGGCCAGCTCCTCGCCGTCGAACAGCCGGTGGTTCGAGACGGCCGCGTCCGCCGAGGCGACCCTCTCCAGCGAGCGCCCTCCCAGGTAGCCCGCGAAGACGATGTGGACGACGTGCTTGGCCGGCGCGCCCACCGGCGAGATCGAGTCGGCGATCGCCACCGGACCCTCGACGGGGATCTCCTCCTCCAGGCCGATCTCCTCCCCCAGCTCGCGGTAGAGGGCGTTGACGAGCGTCTCCCCCGCGTTCACGCCCCCGCCGGGCAGGAGCCAGTACTCGCGCCCGTGCTTCTCCTGGCGGACGAGGAGGATCCGGCTCCCGCGCCGGAGGATGGCGGAGACGCGAATGCGAGGCTCCATCACCGCCCGCGCGAAGAGCCGAACCCGCGCACGCCGCGCTCGCTGCCGGGCAGCTCGTCCAGCTCGACGAGCTCGAGCTCCGGCACCGGCAGAACGACGAGTTGTGCGATCCGCTCGCCGGGCTCGGCCGTCCAGGCGCGCTCGCGATCGGTGTTCAGGAGCACGACGCGGATCTCCCCCCGGTAGCCCGAGTCGATGAGCCCGGGCGAGTTGACGACGGCGATCCCGTGGCGTGCAGCCAGGCCGGACCTCGGCTGCACGAACCCGGCGTAACCGTCCGGGATCGCGACCGCGAGGCCGGTCGGCACCACGGCCCGCTCGCCCGGCCCCAGCTGGACGGGCTCGCAGGCCGCCAGGTCGAGCCCGGCGTCGCCGGAATATGCGCGCTCCGGCAGCGTCGCCTCACCGCGCAAGCGGACGATCGGGAGCTCGATCACCCCTGCCGCGCCTGCGCGGCCGTCTCCGAGATCAGGTAGGGGGCGAAACGCGCGAGGTCGCGCTGCGGTAGCCGCGCGAGAACGAGGACGCCGTCGGAGCGATCGATCCGCTCCTCGATCGGCGCTCCCAGCTCGTAGAGCTCGGTGAGGACGCGCCCGTCCTCGTAGGGAACGAGGAGGCGGACTTCGCGGAAGCGCTCGGCAAACTGCTCGGCCACGCGGGCCTGCAGCTCGTTGAGCCCCTCGCCGGTCCGCGCCGAGATCTGGAGCGCGTCGGGAAAGGTGTTGCCGAGCCGCCGCCGCCGCAGCAGGTCGACCGCGTCCACCTTGTTCAGCACGAGATCGACGGGGAGCTCGCGCGCGCCCAGCTCCGCGAGCACGCCCTCCACGGCCGCGATGGTCTCCTGCAAGCGCTCGTCCGGTTGCGAGGCGTCCGCGACGTGGAGCACGAGGTCGGCCAGCACGGTCTCCTCGCGCGTGGCCGCGAAGCCTTCGACAAGCTGGTGCGGCAGGCGGCGGATGAAGCCGACCGTGTCCGTGACGAGGTAGCGCCGGCCTTCGTGGACGAAGCCGCGGGTGGTCGGGTCGAGCGTCTCGAACAGGCGGTCGTCGACGGAGACGTCCGCGTCCGTAAGGGCGTTCAACAGCGTCGACTTGCCGGCGTTCGTGTAGCCCGCGAGCGCGACGACGGGAGTCGCGCTCTCCTGCCGCGCCTTCCGCTGCGTCGAGCGACGGTCCTGGAGCCCGCGCAGCCTACGCCGCAGGAGCGCGATGCGGCGGCGCGCGAGGCGCCGGTCGGTCTCGAGCTGCGACTCGCCGGGACCGCGTGTTCCGATTCCGCCGCCCAGGCGCTCGAGGTGCTGCCACAGGCCGCGCATCCGAGGCAGGTTGTACTCGAGCTGGGCGAGCTCCACCTGGAGCTTTCCCTCGGCGCTGCGAGCATGCTGGGCGAAGATGTCGAGGATCAGCTGCGTGCGGTCGACGACGCGTGCGCCGAGGGCGTCCTCGAGTCGCCGCTGCTGGCCCGGGTCGAGGTCGTCGTCGACGACGAGGGACTCGGCCGCGGAGTCTCCGAAGAGCCGCTTCAGCTCCTCCAGCTTGCCCTTCCCGACGTAGGTGCGCGGGTCCGGCGAGGAGCGGTGCTGGACGATCTCGCCCACCGACACGACACCCGCTGTTCGCAGGAGCTCGTGGAGCTCTCCCAGCTCCTCTTCTTTCTCGACTCCCGGCGCCAGCACGGCGACGACGAAGCCGCGCTCCGGCTCGGCGCCGGGCGCGGGGTCCGGCTGGTGTTGAGTCACGGCTGGATTATGCCGCCGACCCGACGCGCAGCGAAGACTCGATCCGGCGAGCCGCTTCCTCGAGCCGCTCGTCGGGGACGGTGAGCGAGATGCGGACGAAGCCCTCTCCGCTCGGGCCGAAGGACGGGCCCGGCGAGACGACGACGGCCGCCTCATCGAGCACAAGCTCGGTGAAGCTCGCGGCCGTGAAGCCCTCGGGCACGCGCGTCCAGATGTAGGGCGTCGCCCGGGGCGGGTCGGCGGGGAGCCCGATTGCCGCGAGCGCCTCGATCATGAGGTCGCGCCGGCGGCGGTAGACCTCCGACATCTCGGCCGGGAAGTCGCGCGCGACCGTCAGGGCCGCCACCGCCGCGAGCTGGAGGGCGTCCCACATGCCCGAGTCGAGGTTCGTCTTCAGCTGCCGGTAGCGCTCGACCACCTCGGCGTTGCCGGCGATCCAGCCGATCCGCCACCCGGTCATGTTCCAGCCCTTCGAGAGGGAGAAGATCTCCACGCCGACGTCTCTCGCGCCCGGTGTCGCGAGGAAGCTCGGCGGCCGATAGCCGTCGAAGGCGATCTCCGTATAGGAGGCGTCGTGCACGACAATCACACCGTGCCGCCGGGCAAGCTCGACGGCCCGGGAGAAGAACCCATCTGTCCCAACCGCGCCCGTAGGATTGTTCGGGTAGTTGAGGTACAGGAGGTTCGCGCGCTCGAGCACGTCCGGTGGAATCGCGTCGAGGTCGGGCATGAACGCATTGCCTTCGAGCAGCGGGAGATAGTGCAGCTCGGCGCCCGCGAAGACGGGTCCGGACGTGTAAGGCGGGTAGCCGGGGTCCGGAGAGAGACAGATGTCGCCCGGCTCGAGGCAGGCGAGCGCGACGTGGGCGACCCCCTCCTTGCCTCCGAGTACCGGGAGGACCTCTTTCTCCGCGTCGAGCTCGGCGCCGAACCGCTCGGCGTAGAAGTCGGCGACCGCCTGGCGGAACGGAGCGAGGCCGCGGTTGGACGGGTACCGATGGGTCTCCGACCTGGCGGCCTGGCGGCGCAGCTCCTCGACCACCGCCTCCGGCGTGGGCAGGTCGGGATCGCCGATGCCGAGTGAGATGACGTCTGTCCCGGCCGCGCGCAGCGTCTCGATCTTCCGCTCCAGCTCCGCGAAGAGATAGGGCGGCACCCGGTCGAGGCGTCTAGCGAACTTCATCCAAGAGCTCCTCCGAGACCTCACCGCTGCAAATCTCCTGAGCGGGCCCCGTCAGCGTGGCGTTGAAAGCGCCGTCGAGGGCGACAAGCAGGTCGCCGCCGGCGAGATGGACCGTCACGGGGCTCTCGCACCAGCCGTTGGCGACTGCGGCACCCGCCACGGCGACGGCGCTCGTCCCCGACGAAAGCGTCTCCCCCGCTCCCCGCTCCCAGACGCCCACGGTCGCCTCCCTGGGCGAGTCGATACGCACGAGCTGGACGTTCGTCCGCTCGGGAAAGCGGGGGTGGTTCTCGACCAGCGGCCCCAGCCGCAGGAGATGGGCGCGCTCCGGCTCACGTCGGATGACCGCGTGAGGATTGCCGACGGAGACCGGCGTGAACTCGACGTGGGTGCCGCCGACGTCGAGGCCTTCGGTCGGGGCCACCTCGACCCGCCCCATGTCCATCTCGACCTCGAGACCGCCGCCCATCCGTGCGACGACCTCGCGCGGGCCGACCGCGATCGCGACCTCGCTCACGCCGGAGCGGCGGGCAAGCCATCTGGCGGCGATGCGGGTGCCGTTGCCCGAGAGCTCGGCCGTCGACCCGTCGGGGTTCCAGATGACCACGTCTGCGCGGCCGCCGTCGGCGGCGAGCACCTCCAGGACGCCGTCGGAGCCGATGCCGAGGTGGTAGTCGCAGAGCCGGCGGACGAGGCCAGGCTCGAGCGGGCGGCCGACGTCAGCCCGCTCGACGAGCAGGTAGTCGTTGCCGAGACCGTGCCACTTCGAGAATCTCATCCGCGACGACGCCCGGGGGGCGGTCGGCGGCAAGGCTAACAACGCCGGGTAGGCGGCGAAGCCACTTGCGCTGGTACGCGGCGTACCGGCGCGTGCGGCGCGTCAGCGCCTCGATCGCCTCCTCGCGCGGGAGCTCGGCCACCTCGCGCAGGCCCATGACGTGACGGGCGGTGCCGGAGAGGGGGCCGGCCAGCGCCCGGCGAACCTCGCCCTCCACCCCACGCTCGAACATCTCGCGCGTACGCCGTTCGATCCGCTCGGCGAGGACGTCGCCGGGGACGTCGAGCCCTAAGACGAGGGTCGGGTGACGGGTCTCCTCCGTCCAGAGGCGGTTGCGCGCGGGCGCGAGCGAGCCGCCCAGCTCGGCGAGCTCGAGCGCCCGGACGACCCGCCGGCGGTCGTTCGCGTGGACCGCGGCCGCCGCATCCGGGTCGCGCGCCGCGAGAGCCTCGTGCGCGCCCTCCGCGCCGAGCCGGTCGTAGAGGCGCTCGAACCGAGCGCGCGTCCCCGGCGGCGGCGCCGGCGGGAGCTCGAGCTCGGCGAGGGCGGCGCGGAGGTAGAGCCCCGTGCCGCCGACGACGACCGGCGTGCGTCCCGCGACGAGGATCTCGTCGACGGCCGCGTGGGCGAGGCGCTGGTACTCGCCGACGGAAGCCTCGTGGTCGAGCGGCCAGATGCCGACCAGGCGCGTCAGCCGCTCCGGCTGGTTCGTGAGGACGGGCAGGCCGCCGTAGACCTGCATCGAGTCGGCGGAGACGAGCTCGGCCGGGACGCGCTCTGCGACGGCCTCCGCGACAGCCGTCTTCCCGGAGGCGGTCGGCCCGAAGATCGCAAGAACGAGGGAAGCGCGGTCGTCTGCCATCATCGCCCGGGGCCGCCGCGGGCCTCCCTCCAGCTCGAGCCTATCGAGGAATTCCGCGCAGGTGGCGCGCGCACTGTGCCGGAAGCGCCCTCAGGCTGCCACGAGGGCCGCCTGCGTGCCGCGAAGGGTCGTCGAGGTCGCTTCTTCGATCCGCACCTGGACGAGCTCCCCCGGCGCCGCCTGGCCTCGGAAGTTGACGGTCGTGTTGCGGCGCGTGCGGCCGCGGAGGAGCTCCGGTGCGGTCCGGCTCGCTCCCTCGACGAGCACCTCCTCCACCCGCCCGATCCGCGCCTGGTTCCGTGCGTGCGCGACCCGCTGCACGACCTCGACGAGCCTCTCGATCCGCTCGCGCTTGACCGGCTCGGGCACCTGCTCCGGCATCGCGGCCGCCTCCGTTCCCTGCCGCGGGCTGAAGACGAAGGTGAAGGCGCCGTCGAAGCCGACCTCCTCGACGACCTCGAGCGTCTCGCCGAATTCCCCGTCGGTCTCGCCGGGAAAGCCGACGATCAGGTCGGTCGTCAGCGCGAGATCGGGAATGGCCGCCCGCATGCGCTCGACGAGGGCCAGGTAGCGCTCACGGCCGTACGTCCGCCGCATCGCCTTCAAGACCCGGCTGGATCCGGACTGGAGCGGGAGGTGCGTGTGCTCGCAGACGCTCGCACACTCGGCCATCGCCGCGATCACCGGCTCGCGGAAGTCCTTCGGATGCGGGCTCGTGAAGCGGATCCGCTCGATCCCCTCGACCGCGTCGACAGCGCGCAGGAGCTCGCCGAACTCCGTCCGGATTCCCGGCAGGAGGTCCCGGCCCCAGGAGTTCACGTTCTGGCCCAGGAGCGTGACCTCGCGCACGCCGTCCGCCGCCAGGCCGGTCACCTCCGCGACCACGTCCCCCGGCCGCCGACTCTGCTCGCGGCCCCGGACGGCCGGGACGATGCAGTACGCGCACTTGGAGTTGCAGCCCATCGAGATCTGCACCCAGGCCTGGAACTTGCGCTCCCGGCGGACGGGCAGGTCGCCCGCGAAGTGACGCCACTCGGCGAAGCGCCCCCGTTCGACTCCGAGGCCCCCCGCCCCGACCCACTCGGCCAGATGCGGGATGGAGCCCGGCCCGAAGGCGACGTCGACGTAGGGGTAGAGGTCGAAGATGCGCTCTCGCTGAGCCTCCGCATAGCACCCGCCCACGGCGATCACCTTGTCGGGGTCGGTCCTCTTGAGCGCGGCTGCCTGCGCGAGATGGGCCGCAAAGCGTGTATCCGGCTTCTCGCGGACGGTGCACGTGTTGAAGACGATCACGTCCGCTTCCTCCTGGGAGACGGCCTCGCCGAGCCCGAGCGACTCGAGCAGGCCCTTGATCCGCTCGGAGTCGTGCGCGTTCATCTGGCACCCGAACGTCGTGACGTGGTAGCGCTTCACGGGACAGACTCTAGCGCCGGCCCGCGCCCGCCCACTGGCCGCTCGGGACAGTGCTACCATCCGCCGGTCTTCGAGGTCGACCCCGGGAGTCCATTTGTCTCTTCGCGTGCACACACGTCGTAGGCGGCTGTTCCCGCCCGCCCTTGTCCTTGCCGCCCTCGTTCCGCTCGTCTTCTCGCTCGGCAGCGCCCGGGCGGCGCCGACGGAGCTCTTCTTCTCCGAGTACATCGAGGGATCGAGCAACAACAAGGCGGTCGAGATCTTCAACGGGACGAGTGCGTCCGTCGACCTGACGGCCGCCGGCTACAACGTCCAGATGTTCTTCAACGGGAACTCGGCGGCGGGCCTCACCATCGCCCTGAACGGCACCGTCGCTCCGGGCGACGTCTTCGTACTCGCTCACAGCTCAGCCAACGCCGAGATCCTGGCCCAGGCCGACCAGACGAACGGCGCCGGCTGGTTCAACGGCGACGACGCGGTCGTGCTGCGCAAGGGAGACACAATCCTGGACGTCATCGGCCAGATCGGGTTCGATCCGGGAACTCAGTGGGGAAGCGGCCTCACGAGCACGCAAGACAACACGCTGAGGCGCAAGACGACGGTTCAGGCGGGCGACCCGAACGGCGCCGACGCCTTCGACCCCGCCGCCCAGTGGGACGGTTTCGCGACGGACGACTCGAGCGGGCTCGGAAGCCACACCATCGTCGAGGGCGACGCCGCTCCGGCGGTCTCCTCCACCGATCCTGCGAGCGGCGAAGCCGACGTTCCTCTCGACGCGAACGTGGTGGTGAACTTCAGCGAGCCGGTGAACGTCGCCGGCTCCTGGTTCTCGATCTCTTGCACGACGAGCGGCGCGCACACCGCCGCGGCAAGCGGGGGCCCGCAGACGTTCACGCTCGACCCGGACACCGACTTCGCCTCCGACGAGTCCTGCACCGTCATAGTCGCGGGCGCCCAGGTGACCGACGCCGACGCCGACGACCCGCCCGACGCTATGGCTGCCGACTTCAGCTGGTCGTTCGCGACGCTCGGGCCGGCCACGCGGATCCACGAGATCCAGGGCGCCTCCCACACGTCGCCTCTCGCCGGCGAGCGGGCCTCCCGCACGCCCGGCATCGTCACGGCGAAGACCTCGAGCGGCTTCTACTTCCAGGACCCCGATGCCGACGGCGATCCGGATACGTCCGAGGGCCTCTTCGTCTTCGGCTCGTCGGGCGCGGCAAGCGTGACCGTCGGCGACTCCGTCGAGGTGAGCGGGAACATCGTCGAGTTCCGCCCCGGCGGCTCGAGCACGGCGAACCTGACCACGACGGAGATCACCTCGCCGTCCGTGACCGTTCTCTCGAGCGGGAACGCGCTTCCCGCCGCAACCGTCGTCGGGACCGGCGGGCGCGTCCCTCCGTCGGAGGTCATCGACAACGACTCCACCGGGAATGTCGAGACGAGCGGCGTCTTCGACCCCGCCGAGGACGGCATCGACTTCTACGAGAGCCTCGAGGGCATGCGCGTCCAGGTGAACGACGCAGTCGCGGTCGGGCCCTCGAACCAGTTCGGAGAGATCCCCGTCGTCGGGGACGACGGCGCCAACGCCGGCCCCCGCACGCCCCGCGGCGGGATCGTCATCAGCCCGGACGACTTCAACCCCGAGCGGATCATCCTGGACGACACGCTGACGGCGACGCCTGACGTCGACGTCGCGGACGGCTTCACGACCCCCGCGGTCGGCGTCATGGACTACAGCTTCGGCAACTTCAAGCTCAACGTCACGGTCTCGTTGGTCGCTGTCGACGGGGGCCTGGAGCGCGAGGCCACCGCGGCGCCGCGCGACCAGGAGATCGTGTTCGCCACCTACAACGTCGAGAATCTCGACCCGGGCGACGGTCCCGCCTTCGGTCGGCACGCCGACGTGATCGTCAATCACCTCAAGGCTCCCGACGTGATCGGGATCGAGGAGGTCCAGGACAACGACGGGCAGACGGACAGCGGCACGACCGACGCCTCGCTCACCTGGGAGATGCTCATCGCCGCGATTCAGGCGGCCGGGGGCCCGCTCTACGAGTACCGCCAGATCGATCCGCTCGACAATCAGGACGGCGGCGCGCCGGGCGGAAACATTCGCGTCGGCTTCCTCTTCCGCACCGACCGCGGTCTCAGCTTCGTCGATCGCCCGGGCGGCGACGCGACGACTGCGACGACGGTGGTCGACCATCCCTCCGGCCCGCGGCTGTCGCTCAGCCCCGGTCGCATCGAGCCGGGCAGCGAGGCCTTCGTCGACACGCGCAAGTCGCTGGTCGGGGAATTCCGCGCCCGCGGAAAGAAACTGTTCGTGGTCGTCAACCACTTCAGCTCCAAAGGGGGCGACGATCCGCTGTTCGGACGCTTCCAGCCGCCCGTCCGGCACACCGAGGTCGCCCGGCACCAGCAGGCGCAGGTCGTGAACGACTTCGTCGACGAGATCCTGGCGGCTGACGCGAGCGCGAACGTGGTCGTGCTCGGCGACATCAACGACTTCGAGTTCTCGGAGACGGTCGAGATCCTCGAGGGCGGCGTCTTGACGACGCTGATGGACACGCTCCCCAAGGTGGAGCGGTACTCGTACGTGTTCGAGGGGAACTCGCAGGTGCTCGACCAGATCCTGGTCAGCGGCAACCTGCTCCGGAACTTCCCGATCGAGTACGACGTCGTGCACGTCAACTCGGAGTTCGCCGACCAGACGAGCGACCACGAGCCCCAGGTGGCGCAGATGAGGCTGACCGGGAGGCCGGCGCCGAAGTAGGGAGCGGCTACTTGGCGAACTCGATCGCGCGGCTCTCGCGGATGACGGTCACCTTGATCTGACCCGGGTATTCGAGCTGGCTCTCGATCTCGCGGGCGATCTCGTACGAGAGGAGCACCGCTGAGTCGTCGTCGATCTCGGTCGGCTTCACGATCACGCGGATCTCGCGGCCGGCCTGGAGGGCGTAGACGCGCTCGACGCCCTTCTTGTCGGCGGCGATCTTCTCGAGCGTCTCCAGCCGCTTGATGTAGCTCTCCAGGCTCTCCCCCCTGGCCCCCGGCCTCGAGGCGGAGATGGCGTCCGCGGCGATCACGAGCACGGCCTCCACGGTCTGCGGCTGCACCTCGTAATGGTGGGCCTCGATCGCGTGCACGACGTGCTGGGACTCACCGAACTTCTTCGCCTGCTGCGCGGAGATGAGGGCGTGGGAGCCCTCCACCTCGTGCGTCATCGCCTTGCCTGCGTCGTGGAGGAGAGCCGCCCGCTTCGCCGTCTTCACGCTGGCCCCGAGTTCTGAGGCCATGATCCCGGCCAGGTGCGCGCACTCGAGCGAGTGCTTGAGGATGTTCTGGCCGTAGCTCGTCCTGAAGCGGAGCCGCCCGAGCAGCTTGACCAGCTCGTCGTGCATCTTCCCGCAGTTCGCCTCGAAGACCGCCTGCTCGCCGGCCTGGCGGATGTGCTCCTCGATCTCCGCCTTCGAGCGGTAGTACATCTCCTCGATGCGCGACGGGTGGATGCGCCCGTCCTCCACCAGCTTGGCTAGCGTCAGCTTCGCGACCTCGCGGCGCACGCCGTCGAACGAGGAGAGGACGACCGCCTGCGGCGTGTCGTCGATGATGAAGTCGACGCCCGTGAGATTCTCGAGGGCGCGGATGTTGCGGCCTTCGCGGCCGATGATGCGCCCCTTCATGTCGTCCGACGGCAGCTCGACGAGCGAGACCGTCGTCTCGGCGGCGTGACTCGCGGCCACGCGCTGCAGGGCGTCCGCGACGAGGTTGCGCGCGCGCCGCTTCGCGTCGGTGCGGGCCTCCTCCTCCAGCTGCCGCACCATCCGGGCGAGGTCGTGGCGGACGAGCTCCTCCGACCGCTCGAGGACATGCCGCTTCGCCTCCTCCACCGTCATGCCGGAGATGCGCTCGAGCTCGCGGAGCTCCGAGTCCTTCGCCTCCTTCGCCTCCTCCTGCAGCTGCTTCAAGTGCGTCTCGCGGTCGGACAGGCCCTGCTCGCGGCGCTCGAGCTCGGTCACCTTGTGGTCGATCTCGTCTTCCTTCGTGACGATGCGCTCCTCGACCTTGACGAGCTCGGCGCGCTTGACCTGGAGCTCCTGCTCGACGTCGGCACGCAGCTTGAGCGCGTGTTCGCGCGTCTCGATCTGCGCCTCTCGCCGAAGGGCCTCCGCGGCCCGCTCGGCGTCGGTGAGGAGTCTCTGGCGGTCGCCCTCCGCGGCCGAGAGCCGGCGCGAGACGAAGACCCTCGTGCCGAGGAAGGCGCCCAGGCCGAGGCCGAGCAGGATCCCCAGGATCAGGAGGCCGATGGAAATCCCCATTGCTCGCTCCTACGTGTCAAGCCCGTAGGAACGGCGCTTCGATGAATCGGGTGCGAGCGGCGCGGAAGCGCGCCTCGTCAGCGGGCTAGGATCTCGCCCGAGGTCTCCTCCAGGCCGGCTCGCGGGTCGTCATCTCGTATCTCTGCTCTCGCTCACTCGTCTAGTCGTATTCCGATTCGGCGAAAAGCCGTTCCAAATGCAGGCACTTTGTGGTGAGTCCGTGCCGCTATCCTAGCCCGCCTCACCCCTCTTCGTCCAGCGCGCCGAGGGCTGACTCGATCGCGTCGGTCGAGAACCCGCGCCGCGTCAGGTAAGCCCAGGCCTTGCGAGAGTTCCCTGCTCCGGCCGCCGCGGCCCGCGCCCGCTCGCTCTCGGGCGGGAGCTCGGAGACAGCAGCGCGCACGAGGTCCTCGGGGAAGCCGTCTGCTTCGAGCCGGGCCTCGAGGGCCGCGTCGCCCAACCCGCGCTCGGCGAGCGCCCGGGCGCGAGTCCGCGCGGCGCGGGCGTCGTCGACGATTCCCGCCTCCGCCAGCGTCGCCAACGTTCCCTCGCGCTCACGAGCGGCGATACCGTGCTTCTCGAGCCGTTCCGTGAGCCGCCGGCGGGACAGATCCCGGCGACGGAGAGCGCGCGCGGCTAGGTCGAGCGCCTCCAGTCGGCGAAGCTCCCGCCGAATCGCCCGCAGAAGCGGCCGCTCGAGCTCTCGTCCTGCGACCAGCCCGCAGCGAGCCACGACGTCGTCGGGGACGACGCGCCAGGGGCGTCCGTCGACCTCGAGCGCGATTCGCCTCGGGCGGCTGCGGCGCAGCGCCGTCAGCCTCGGGGCCACGGCGCTAGGACCGCGCGGAGGCGACCTCGGCCGGCTCCTTGGCCTCCTTCTTCTCCGTCGCCTCGTTGATGGGAAGGAGACGCGAGGAGGCGACCCCCTCCGGCCCGATCTCGCCCTGGACGGCGCGGAGGATGCCCTCGGTCACGTCGGGGTGCTCGCGCAGGAAGGCGGTCGCGTTCTGGCGGCCCTGGCCGAGCCGCTCGTCTCCGTAGCTGAAGTAGGAGCCGGACTTCTGTACGAGCTTTCGCTCGAGGCCGACGTCGAGAACGCTCCCTTCCCAGGAGATGCCGTCGCCGTAGATGATGTCGAACTCGGCCTGCTTGAAGGGCGGCGCGACCTTGTTCTTCACGACCTTGACGCGCACCCGGTTTCCGATCGCCTCGACGCCCTCCTTGAGGGTCTCGATCCGGCGGATGTCGAGGCGGATCGAGGAGTAGAACTTGAGCGCGCGGCCGCCCGGGGTCGTCTCCGGATTGCCGAACATGACGCCGATCTTCTCGCGCAGCTGGTTGGTGAAGATCGCCACCGTGCCGGTGCGGTTGAGCGTGCCGGCGAGCTTGCGGAGTGCCTGGCTCATGAGCCGCGCCTGGAGTCCGACGTGGCTGTCCCCCATCTCGCCCTCGATCTCGGCCCGCGGCGTGAGCGCGGCGACCGAGTCGACGGCGACGACGTCGAGCGCGCCGCTGCGGATGAGGAGCTCGGCGATCTCGAGCGCCTGCTCGCCGTTGTCCGGTTGCGAGACGAGGAGGTCGTCGATCGAGACGCCGATCCGGCGCGCGTAGGCCGGGTCCATCGCGTGCTCCGCGTCGATGAACGCGCAGATGCCGCCACGCCTCTGAGCCTCGGCGATCACGTGGTAGACGAGCGTCGTCTTGCCCGATGACTCGGGGCCGAAGATCTCGACGATGCGCCCGCGCGGGAGCCCTCCGACGCCGAGCGCGAGATCGAGCGAGAGCGATCCCGTCGAGACAGACGGGATGGCCACCTGCGCCTGGTCGCTCATCTTCATGACCGAGCCCTTGCCGTACTGGCGCTCGATCTGGCTCAGTGCGGCGTCCAGGGCTTGTTCGCGATTGGAGTCGCTCAAGTCGTCAACCTCCTAGGGCAACCGATTCCACGATCTCGTACTGCGCCCCGCTCGGTCGCAGCACCGAATGATAGAGAGCGGCTTCGGACGGACTCACTGTCCCGAGGTGCGGGAGCGAGGGCGCGAGCCGCGGTCTCGTGCGAAAGCGGAGCACGGTCACGTGCGGCAGCCATTCCCTCCGCTCACGCTCGTAGACGCCCAGGCGCTCGAGCTCCTTCCCCACCCGCCCGGCGAGCCGCGTCGCGTGCCCGCCCTCGTCCGCGAGCACGAGCATCCCGACGCTGCGCGTCTCCCGGTAGCGGGACGGCGAGAGCAAGGGCGGGACGGTCTCGGCGGCGGCGGCCCGCAGGACGCCCAGCACCGGCCCGACGTCGGAGGCCGGCCTGCCGCCCAGGAAGGCGAGCGTGACGTGCAGGTTGCCGGGAGGAACGAGGCGGGTCTCCCGAGTGTCCGCCAGCTCCCGGGCCTGCCAGGCCACGAGCTCCCGGACGGCGTCGTCCGGCAGCGGTAGACCGCAGAAGAGGCGTAGGCGCTCACGTCCTGCGACGGTAGCGCGCTCAGACATTCGGATCTGTGGCGGATCGTGTCAGAAGCCGCCTGAGAGTGTGGAGAGCGACCGCGGTTGCCCGGGCTCGCACAGCCTCGCGATCCCCCGGGAGCTGAATCCTCGTCGCGGAATCGCCGTCGGGCGAGCTCGCGTGTACGTAAACCAGCCCGACCGGCTTCTCCGGCGTGCCCCCGGCCGGGCCCGCGACGCCGGTCACGGCCACCACCGCGTTCGCGCCGAGCGCCGCCTGCGCGCCCTTCGCCATGGCGGCGGCGACCTCGCCGGAGACGGCGCCGTGCTCGCGCAGGAGCTCCTCCCCCACCCCGAGCTGTCGCCTCTTAACCTCGTCGGAATAGGCGACGATCCCACCCCGGAAGACGTCGCTCGAGCCGGCCACGTCCGTCAGCCGCGCGCCGACCAGGCCTCCCGTGCACGACTCGGCTGCCGCCAGCGTCAGCCCGGCTCTTCGGCAAAGGTCGAGCACGAGCTCCGCCACGGGCCGCTCGTCCTCGGCGAAGAGCTCGTCCCCGAAGCGCTGGCGCAGCACGGCAGCCAGGCGGGGAGCCTGCTCCTCGGCGGGCGCGCGCGCGAAGAGGTCGACCCGCAGCTCGAGATCGTGCGCGCAGATGGTCACCTCGAGCCCGTCGGCCTCGCCCCCGGCCTCCGCGACCGCCCGCGCGACGGCAGACTCGCTCGGTCCGAAGAAGCGGAGGACGGTGTGCCCGGGAGGGCTGGTGCGCGCGAGGACGCGCGCGAACGCCTCGTCGGCGACGACGCGCGGCCAGAGGCGTCGCAGCTCGTTCGGCGGGCCCGGCAACGCGACCGCCACGCCCCGCTCGTGCTCGAGGAGCACCGCCGGGGCCGTGCCCGCGAGCCCGAGCGCCGTGCCGCCCTCCGGGACCGACGCCTGCTTGCGCACGCCTGCCTCGAAGTCGCCGTAGGGGCGGCCGAGCCGGGCGGCGATGCCCCGTGAGACGGCCTCGATCTCCGAGCGCAGCTCCTCGACGACGACGAGCCGCCGGCCCGCCGCGCGCGCGAGCGTCTCGACCGTGCGGTCGTCGTGCGTGGGCCCGAGCCCGCCCGAAAGGACGAGGACCTCGGCCTCGAGCCCCTCCCGGACGGCCGCCTCGAGCTCCGTCGGGTCGTCGCCCACGATCACGAGCCGGGCGGGCTGGAGGCCGAGCCGCGTCAGCTCGCGTCCGAGGAAGCCGCCGTTCGCGTCCGCCCGGTCTCCGCGCACCAGCTCGCTGCCCGTGAGGACGACGAGAGCGCGTGGCCGCAGGTCCACCGACCTACGTCGTCGAGAGCGTACGAACGCGCTTGGCCGTCACGAGGACTACCGCGCTCGTCGTGGGGAAGTCCCTGGCCTCGCGGCCGTTGAGCCGCACGCGCAGGTTGGCCGGGCTGCCGAGGTTGATCCAGAGGCGCTTCGCGGTGAAGCGCTGGGTCTGCCCGAGCTCGAGCGTCCCCTCGTAGAGGGTCTCTCCGTTCACGGACCCTGCCCGGACCTCCATCCAGGAGGGCCCGTGGGCCGCGGCGAGGACGAGCCTCGCCTTCCGCACCTTCGGCGTCCTGGGCGCGGCCGCTGTCGTCTCGGTCGTCTCGGACACCGACGTCGTGTCCGGGGTCGTTCCGATGAGCGGGTCGGCGGGGGGCTCCCCGCCCTCGCCCAGGCCCGCGAGCCCGACGACGACGAGCACGGTCACGGCCACGATCCCGGCCAGCGCGACGACCACGAAGTTGGACTCCATCCGCCTCCGCGTCGGTCGGCTGGAGGCCGAGGACTGAGGCGCGAGCGGCTCCTCCGCGGTCGTGAAGCGGGAGTTGTACTCGTCCAGGTAGAGCTGGCCGTCGAGGCCCAGGTATTCGGCATAGGTGCGCAGGAAGCCCTTGACATATGTGTCACCGGGCAGGACGTCGAAGCGCTCCTCCTCGAGCGCTCTCAGATACTTCCCCCGGATCTTCGTCTCCGTCTCGATCCGGGGAAGCTCGAGGCCCTGTCGCAACCGAGCTTCGCGCAGGCTGTTGCCGATCTCGAACACGAAGCCCCGATTCTAGCGGTGAGCCCTGCTCAGTCCAGTACGAGCACGAGAACGGCGAAGACGGTGAGCGCCAGAGCGGCCGTCAGCGAGACGAGGAGCGCGACGGTGCCGAGAAAGCGCGCGAGCGCGAGGAACACACGGCTTCCGCTCCTGCCGAGTGTGCGCCGGTGCTCGATTCGCGCTCGCCTTCCAAGGATCACCGAGGCGAGCGCGAATGCGAGCGCCAGCGGCACGGCCACGAGCGCGTCCTGGAGACGGATCTCGTTGAACCGGTTGGCCGCCACCGCCGCAGCCCCGAAGACGGCGAAAGCGAGCAGAGCAGCGAGGGACGCCCAGACTGCCTTCGTGTTCGTCACGGCGTGGGAGGTTACTGCTTGACGTACGGCCGGCCCGAGGCAGCCGGCCCCCGCGAGCGGCCGATCACGCCGACGAGCGCGATCAAGGTCAGCACGTAGGGCAGCGTCGAGAGCAGGTTCGCGGACGCGAGGTCGGAGGGGAGCAGCGAGGAGCCCTGGAGCCGCAAGGCGAGGGCGCTCGAGAAGCCGAAGAGCAGGCAGGCGCCGAAGGCGCCGAAGGGACGCCAGGAGCCGAAGATCACCGCCGCGAGGGCGATGAACCCGCGGCCCTGGGTCATGTTCTCGTTGAAGGCGTTCCCGAAGCCGAAGGAAAGATAGGCGCCTCCCAGCGCGGCGAGCATGCCCGAGAAGACGACTGCGGCGTACCGCACGCCGTAGACCGAGATGCCGACCGTGTCCGCCGCCCTCGGGTGCTCCCCGACAGAGCGGATGCGGAGGCCGATCGGGGTCTTGAAGAGCACGATGGCCGCGACGAGCACGAGGAGGAACATCATCCAGATCATCAGGTTGAGGCGGCCGAAGACGTCTCCGACGTACGGGATGTCCTCGATGAGGGGCAACCTGATGTCGGGGATCTCCTCCTCGAGCTCGGGCGTCCCGGTCCTCCCGTAGATCGAGCGGAAGAGGTAGCCGGTCGCGCCGAGGGCGAGGAAGTTGACGGCGAAGCCGCTGATGATCTGGTCCGCCTGGAGGTGGATGGAGAAGAACGCGTGCATGAGCGCGAGGATCCCCCCGGCCGCCATGGCGCCGAGGATCCCCAGCTCCCACTGCCCCGTCTCCGCGACCACGACGATCCCGAAGAACGCGCCTGCGAGCATCATGCCCTCGAGGCCGATGTTCACGACGCCGGACCGCTCGGAGAAGATGCCGCCGATCGCGGCGAACGCGAGCGGCGCGGCGAAGCGGAGCGTGGCTGCGATGAGGCCGACGCTGAAGACCGACTCGAGCTCCCCCGAGTCCTCGCTCTGGAACCACGCTGCACAGAGGACGCCGAGGGCGGAGACGCCGATCGCCCACCAACCCAGCTTTCGCTCCTGCCGGGTCAGGCTCCAGAGCCCGGCCGCCGCTCCGGCGATCGCGACGGCGAGCGGAGCGACGATGTTGCGGAGCGTGAAGGGCGGCAGCGAGAGCCAGAGGGCGAGGACGCCGAGCGCGATCCCGAGGATGGCGATCGAGCGCGGCTCCGTGGCCCGGCGGAGTCGTGCGCCGAGGTCGTCGGCGGCCGGCTGCTGGGCGATGCTCACAGGCCGGTCTCCGGCCTGGAAGCGAGGCGAAGGCGAGGGACGCTCACAGGCCGGTCTCCGGCTCGATGCGTTTGGGGCCTCCGAACGCGACGCGCCGCCGGGCGCGCCAGAGGTACACGATCAGGAGCTCGGCGCCCACGAAGGCGATGATCAGCGCCTGGATGATGAGGGCGAGGTTCGTCGCCAGCTCGGGGTTGAAGACCTCGGGATCGAGCTGGCGCGGCGACGTGCCCACGTCGAGCGCGGCGAAGAGCAGGGCCGCGAAGAGGATGCCCACGGCTTTGTTACGGCCCAGGAGCGCAACCGCGATGCCGGTGAAGCCTAAGAGATTGACGGGGAGCTCGGTGCTCGTGAGGCGGAACTTCCAGCCGAGCAGGTCGAGGCCGCCGGCCAAGCCGGCAAAGGCGCCGGCGATGGCGAGCGCGAGGAAGTAGTTCTTCTTCACGGAGATGCCGCCGTAGGCGGCGGCGTGGGGGTTGAAGCCGACGGCGCGTACCTCGTAGCCGAGGGTCGTGCGGTTCAGGAGCAGGTGGTAGACGATCAGCGCGAAGAGCGCGATGAAGATGCCCGCGTGCAGGGGCTGGAGGCGGCCCCAGATCTCCGGCAGCCTCGCCGCCTCGAAGACGTCGGCCGAGCGCGGGAGGCTGGGATCCGTGCCCTGGAGGTAGCCGTCCGGAGCCTCCAGGAGCCAGAATCCGACCCAGATGGCGATCCAGTTCAGCATGATCGTCGAGATGACCTCGTGCGCTCCGGTGGCGGCCTTCAGGAATCCTGCGATCCCGCCCCAGACGGCACCCGCGAGGATCGCGGCGACCACGGCGAGGATCACGTGCAGCGGCCCGATGAGGCCCTGGAAATGCGTGCCGAACCAGATGGCCGTGAAGAGCCCGACCCAGTACTGACCCTGGCCGCCGATGTTGAACATGCCGCAGCGGAACGCGAAGGCGACCGCGAGCGCGGTCAGGATGAGCGGCGTCATGACGATGAGCGTCTGCTGGAGGTCTCGCGCCTCCTCCGCGGTCTCCCCCACGCCGGGGATGAACCAGGTGAGCCCGGAGCCCTCGAAGATCGCCTTGTACGCGTCGAAGGGCGCCGTGATGCTCTTCTCGGTGACGAGCATGACGAGCCCGCCGATGAGGAACGCAAGCAGCGCGGCGGCAATGGGGACGAGCAGGCCCCCCGCCCGCTCGTAGAAAGTGCTCAGCCCCGTGGCCGCGCCCTCCGCCTGCTCGGGCGGGTGCTGCTCGACCGGCGGGGGGCCGGTGCTCATCGGCCGGCTCCCGGCCTCTGAGCCACGCTCATACCGCGACCTCCTCTTCCCGCTCCTTGCGGCCGCCCAACATGGCGATTCCGAGCTCCTCCTCGGAGACGTCCGGCCTGTACTCGCCGACGATGTGGCCCTCGTAGATCACGAGGATCCGATCGGCCAGCGAGAGGATCTCGTCGAGCTCGAAGGAGACGAGCAGGATCCCTCGCCCCTCGTCCCGCTCCTGAACCAGGCGGCGGTGCACGAACTCGATCGCGCCGACGTCGAGCCCGCGCGTCGGCTGGGCGGCGACGAGCACGCGCGGGTTGCGAGAGACCTCGCGGGCGACGACGACCTTCTGCTGATTCCCTCCGGAGAGCGACGACGCCATCGTCTGCGGGCCGCCCCCGCGTACGTCGAACTCGGTGAGAATCCGCTTCGCGCGCGCAACGAGCCGCTTGGGATAGAGCCAGCCCCACTTGGAGTCAGGCTCCAGCCGGTAGTCGTGCAGCGCGAGGTTCTCGGCGAGGGTGAAGTCGAGCACGAGCCCCCGCCGCTGGCGGTCCTCGGGGATGTGGCCCAGGCCCGCGTCGAGGCAGTCGCGCGAGCCCGCATCGGTGACGTTCTCACCGGCGACCTCGATCCTGCCGTCGCTCACCTTACGGAGGCCGGTGAGCGCCTCCACGAGCTCGGTCTGGCCGTTTCCGTCCACGCCCGCGACACCGACGATCTCGCCCGCGCGGACCTGAAAGGACACGCCTCGCACTGCCTCGAGACCACGCTCGTCGAGCACCGCGAGATCGTGCACCGCCAGGAGGGTGTCTCCCGGCTGTGCGGATGTCTTCTCCACGCGCAGGAGCACCTCCCGGCCGACCATCAGCCGGGCGAGGCCCTCCCTGGTGGCGCCCTCCCGCGGGACCGTCTCCATCGTCTTCCCGCGGCGGAGGACGGTGATGCGGTCGGAGATCGCGAGCACCTCGTCGAGCTTGTGGGTGATGAAGATGATCGACTTGCCCTCACTCTGGAGCGAGCGGATGATGTCGAAGAGCTCGCCCGCTTCCTGCGGTGTCAGCACCGCGGTCGGCTCG
Source organism: Gaiellaceae bacterium (assembly GCA_035640195.1). GTDB lineage: Bacteria > Actinomycetota > Thermoleophilia > Gaiellales > Gaiellaceae > DASQWP01. Next base: position 25,973 of record DASQWP010000264.1, read on the forward strand.
TCGAGGATGAGGATCTCGGCGCCTCGGTAGAGGGCCTTCAGGATCTCGACGCGCTGTTGCATGCCGACGCTGATCGACTCGATGCGGGCGTCCGGCCGGACCGCGAGCCCGAAGCGCTCGGAGAGCTCGCGGACGCGCTGCTCGGCGCGGTCCAGGTCGAGGAAGGGCCCCCTGCGCGGCTCGACGGCCAGGACGATGTTCTCCGCCACCGTCATGACCGGGATGAGCATGAAGTGCTGGTGCACCATGCCGATCCCGTGGTCGATCGCCTCCCGCGGAGAGCCGATGGAGATCGGCGCACCCTCCAGCCGGATCTCCCCCTCGTCGGGGTGGTAGAGCCCGTACAGGATGTTCATGAGGGTCGACTTGCCGGCGCCGTTCTCGCCGAGCAGGGCGTGCACCTCGCCCTTCGCGAGCTCGAAGTCGACCCCGTCGTTGGCCACGACTCCAGGAAAGCGCTTCGTGATGCCTTTGAGCTCTAGGAGGGGGGCCTCAGCCACGGAGGGAAAGGAAGGGGCGGGCCTGCGCCCACCCCTTCCGCGTCGTTCGGCCTATTCGACCGTCTCGGGGATCTCGATCTCGCCTG
>DASQWP010000265.1:0-4860 GCA_035640195.1 Gaiellaceae bacterium
TCCGGCCGCGCACGCGTGCCGCGATCGCGGCGGCGCGCGCCGCGGGCCTCCGCGTCGTCGTCGTCACGGGACGGATGTTCCAGTCCGTGCGGCCGTACGTCCGCGAGGCCGGGATCGACGATCCCGTCGTCTGCTACCAGGGGGCGGTGGTCGCCGAGCCGCGAAGCGGGCGCTTCCTCCGGCACGAGCCCATCCCGCTCGAGCTCGCACGGGAGGCGATCGGGGAGCTCGAGCAGGAGCGCTTCCACGTCAATTGCTACGTCAACGACGAGCTCTACGTCGCGCGCGTCACGCCCGAGGCCGAGCAGTACGCGTCCTTCCAGCGGCTCCCCATCCACCCCGTCGGCGACCTGCTCGCCTGGCTCGAGGAGCCGCCCACGAAGCTCGTCACGATCGGCGAGCCCGAGATTCTGGACGGGCTCGAGGAGCGGATGAAGGCGAGCTTCGACGGGCGGCTCTACATCTCGAAGTCGCTGCCCTACTTCCTCGAGTTCGCGAGCCCGGAGGTGACGAAGGCGTCGGGCCTCGCGTTCCTCGCGGAGCATCTCGGGTTCGACGCGGAGGCGACCGTGGCCTTCGGCGACGGGGAGAACGACGTCGAGCTCCTCGAGTGGGCGGGCTACGGCGTGGCGGTGGCGAACGCCCACGAGCGGGTGCTCGCGGTGGCGGACTGGGTGTGCCCTCCGGCCGCCGAGGAGGGGGTCGCCCAGGTGATCGAGGCTTTCCTAGACTCCCGGCAATGATCGACCTCAAGGTCGCGCGGAACGACCCGGAGGCGTGGCGCGCCGCGCTCGCGCGCAAGGGAGCGGCGGAGGACTTCGACGCGCTGCTCGACGCGGACCGGGAGCGGCGGGCGCTCCTGCCGCGGGTCGAAGAGCTCCGGGCGCGCCAGAAGCTGAAGGGCAAGCCGACGCCCGAGCAGCTCGAGGAGCTGAAGGGCGTGAAGGCGGAGCTCGAGCGCCTGCAGGGCGAGCTCGTCGAGACGGAAGCCCGCCTCGAGGAGCTGCTCGCGCGCGTGCCCAACCCGCCGGACCCGAGTGCGCCGGACGGCTCGAGCGACGACGACGCAGTCGAGATCCGCCGAGGCGGCGAGCCGCGCGAGTTCGCCTTCGAGCCGCTCGACCACCTCGCGCTCGGCGGGATCGACATGGAGCGGGGCGCGCGGGTCTCGGGCTCGCGCTTCGCGTACCGCATGGGGGAGACGGCGCTCGTCGAGCTGGCGCTCTACCGCTTCGCGCTGGAGCGGCTGGTGGAGAAGGGGTTCACGCCGGTGCTCCCGCCGGTCCTCGTGCGCGAGGCGGCCATGCACGGGACGGGGTTCCTCCCGACGGACGAGGTCAACATCTACCGGATCGAGCGCGACGACCTCTACCTGACCGGGACGTCGGAGGTGGCCCTGGCGGCCATGCACATGGGCGAGGAGCTCGAGGCGGAAGCGCTCCCGCTCCGCTACGCGGGCTACTCGACCTGCTTCCGGCGCGAGTCCGGCGCGGCGGGCAAGGACACGCGCGGGATGTTCCGCGTGCACCAGTTCGACAAGGTAGAGATGTTCGTCTTCTGCCTCCCCGAGGACTCGCCGGACCAGCACGAGTCCCTGCTGGCGGTCGAGGAGGAGCTCGTGGCCGAACTCGGGATCCCGTACCGCGTCGTCAACATCGCCGCCGGCGACCTCGGCGCCTCGGCGACGAAGAAGTACGACATCGAGGCCTGGTTCCCGAGCCAAGGGCGCTACCGGGAGATCACGTCGACCTCGAACACGACGGACTATCAGGCGCGCCGCCTCGAGGTGCGCTTCCGCCGCGACGGGGGCGGCCTGGAGCCGGTGCACACGCTGAACGGAACCGCAGTCACCGCACGCTTCCTCCTCGCGATCATGGAGAACTTCCAGGAGGAGGGCGGCTCCTACGCCGTCCCCGAGGTGCTCGAGCGCCACGGCGCGCCGCGCCGGGCCTCGCTTTCCGCGTAGTTACACTGGCCCGCGGGCGGGGTGCCCGAGCGGTCGAAAGGGGCGGTCTTGAAAACCGCTAGACGGTGCTGAGCCGTCTCGTGGGTTCGAATCCCACCCCCGCCGCTTCTAGAGCCAAACCAATCCGCTTTGCAGCGGGTTTGAAACGGCCGTTCGCTAGGCCGCGGAGAGCGAGTTTCCGCCCGGCCCGCAGGAATCCGTCTACCGCTGGCCCTCACTGGCCCACGGCTGGCCCGCAGACGCCCGCTCCAGGTACCTATCCACAAGGGCGATTGCCTCGTCCTCGTTCCCCGGCATCAGGTGGCCGTAGTCCTCTCCCTGTCTGGCTCGAGCGAGTCGCAGACGCAGAGGTTCAGAGAGTCGAGCGCGCTCGCCTCCTACGTTCTCATGGGGATGCTCCTCCTGTCGATGGGGATGCTCTCCAGGCGGTTAGGCTCTCGAGAACCCTAGACCCGGTTTCCTCGGCTCGGTAGCCTGACAGGCGAGGGAGCCGACCGAGGGAGACTGGGGTCCCCTCCGCCTTTCCCGGGGTGACCGTAGGCTTGACCGCAGGCCTAGGCGGTGATCGGCTCCCTCTCGCCTTTCGGCTAGTAGTGCGAAGCCTTCTAAGCCCCTAGCTTTAGTGCGAGGGAGCCGACTCGGGGGGAGTCACCTGAGGGGAGGGCCGACGAACCTCGTGCCTGCGGCGGTCGGCTCCCTTCACCACCGCCCGGTGGGGAGAGCCCAGGGCGGCGCGGCGAGGCAAGGGAAGCCTCTCGACCGGCTGGGCGACGACCGCAGAGGAAAACGGACTCACGGTCGGAACGCCGCCCTGGGAGGTGCGCCGAGTCTCTCACCTGCCGCAGAGAAAGTCGAGGGCTGGCGCTAGTAGCGCTTCTCCCGCTGCGACGACCTGCGAGCGAATCAGCTCTCTTGTCAGTAGTAGTGACGTCGGGGTCCGACTGCTCGATCCAGCATGCCCAGGATCGCCAGGAGAACGCCCACGGCTATGAGAATGAGACCAATCGTCCACAGGATGCCGGCTTCGAAGATGAGGCCGAGGATCAGCAAGATGGCGCCGAGCACGATCACCGTTCATCGCCTCCAAGCTCGTTGACAGAGAGTCTATGCCCAGATGTACGGGCTTTAGACGTGGCGGCGGTCACAGTGCGCCGAGCCCAAGCGTTCAGCGCCCCCCCTTCCACGAGCCCGGGGGAGTCCTGCTATCGAACCTTCGGCTGGTTCTCCTCGCACGCTTGCCACGTCAGCCTAGAGCGAGCGTCAGCACGGTTAGGCGGATGTCGGAGATGTCGTAGCTCGTGCCGCCGGACCCGGCGCAGACGAAGTCGATCTGCTCGGCCGAGTCGACCTCGACGACCGTCACCGACAGGGTGGTCGTCGTCCCTCCGGCGGTCGTCTGCGCGCCGGCGGCGGGGACCAGGATTCCCCCAGCCTGGAATCCACAGTTCAGAAACTCGTCGGCGCCCCCCGTGTTCGTCACCGAGAAGCGAACGAGAACGAGGAAGTCGCCGCCCCGCTTGGTCGTGGTGCTGACGATCGGCTCGAAGTCGGTGTAGTCGGTGATGTCCGGGGCGGTCTCCGTCGCCCGCGTCAATCCCGGAAGGTGTGTCCGGTCGAAGTCGCGCGCGCGAAGCGTGCCGTTCCGCACCTCTCCGCTTCCCACCGAGCCTCGCCGCAGAGGCCGCGCCCCGACGGAGCCCGTTCGCAGCTTCTTGCCGCGCAGGGAGTGGTTCTTGATGTCGCGGCCAGTGAGCGAGCCGTTCTTGACATCTTTGCCGGTGAGCGAGCGGTTCTTGACATCCTTGCCGGTGATCAGCTCCAGGCCGTTGGCCCCGGCGGTTCCCCCGAGCGCCACGAACAGCGCGATCAGAGCGAGGGCATGGGCGGACGTGAGCTTCCTCAGTAGACGCATGACTTTCCTCCCGTCGCGGAAAGTTGCTTGAACGAGAAACGCTAGAGAAGCTGTCGGAGGTCGACCCGCGGTGGTTCGGGTTCTTCCAAAGAGGAGAGGCCCGGAGAACCGAGCCTCCCACGCTAGCTCCCTCAGCGTGCGGCTTACGTGCCCGTAGCCTGACCGCCCGAAGCCTGCTTGACATCGCCCGCTAATCTCTGTCGTGAGGGAGCCGACCGAGGAAGCCATTGACAATGCCCCTCCGCCTCACCCCGGGGTGGCCGTAGGGCTCATCCCCCCGAGTCTCTGCGGCGGCCGGTTCCCTCTCCCATTCACTCGCCTTTCGCCCAGTAGTGCGAAGTCTTCTAAGGCCCTAGCTTCAGTGCGAGGGAGTCGATTTCGGGGGCGTCACCGCTGAGTGGAGCGCTGACCAACCCTCTTGCTGCGGCGGTCGGCTCCCTCAACTGGCTGTCAGTGGGGAGCCCCCGGGCAGCGCGGGCGAGGCAAGGGGTGGCCTCTCGACCGCCTAGGCGATGCGCTGGCCGATGTGACGTACTCGGTCGAACGCCGCCCGGGGGGTGCAGCCGTGAGTCTCTCACGGCACCGCAGTGCAAGTCGAGAGCTGGACGCAAGCTCACGAGGGCCTGCCGTCACGCCGCTTTCGGCCATGCCCGGGGCCTGGCCCCGGACATGGCCGCCGCGGTCATGGCCCGGTGCCAGGCACGGGGCCATGTCTCCGAGCGCCCTCATGGGTGCGCGGTCGAACGGGCTATTCCAAAGGGGCTCTCCTGCCGATAGAGGAAGGAAGGAAGCGGAGTCAGGCCATCCTGAGCGGGAGCCGCAGCCCGCCCGGGTGCGAGAGCCGGCTCCGCTCGCCCTGGGGTCTGAGCGAGATCACGGCCGGCGACCAGGCGCGCTTCTTCCACCGCATCGACCGGTACGTCCCGCGCCGCCACCGCGGGTACGCACGCCGGCTGCTCGCCCACGTCGTGCGTTCTCAGCG
>DASQWP010000266.1:0-5820 GCA_035640195.1 Gaiellaceae bacterium
GCCGGCCTCCACGAGCGCCTCCGCCTCCCCGGTCTCCACCTCGGCGGTGAGGACGACGACGGCGGTCTCCGGGCAGGCCGAGCTGATGCCCGCAGTCGTCTCCACGCCGTCGAGCTCGGGAAGGCGGTAGTCGAGGATGACGACGTCTGGCTGCATGCGCGGACAGAGCTCGAGCGCGCTCCGGCCGTCCGCCACCGCCGCGACCACGTCGAGGTCGGGGACGACGTCGAGCAGGAGCTCGAGCGACTCGCGGAAGACGTCGTTGTCCTCGACCAAGACGACGGTGATGGGATCGCCCGCCATTCGAGGGAGAGTATCGGCCTATTCGGCCGAGAACAGGAGCGGGTACTGGGGCTGCCCGCCTTCGTGCACCTCGATCTCGAGCTCGGGATGCGCGTCGCGCAGGGCTCCGGCGAGGTCCTCGACGCCCTCGGCCTCCTCGCCGGCGAGGATGGTGAGGACGTCGGTCGCCTCCCCGAGCAGGCGCTCAGCGACTTCACGGGCGACCGGCTCGAGTGCGGGCCCCGACGTCACGGGCTCCTCGTCGACGAGGCCCAGGAACTGCCCCTGCTCGATCTCGAGCGCGCCCAGGCTGGTCGTCCGAGAGGCGCGCGTGACGGCGCCGGCGCGGACCCCGGCGGCCGCCTCCGTCATCTCGGCGACGTTCTCCTCCGCCGAGCGGCTTCCTTCGAACGAGACCATCGCGCCGAGACCCGCCTGGAGCGAACGGGTGGGCACGACGTGCACCGCCTTCTCGCTCGCAGCGGCAGCCTGCTCGGCCGCGAGGATGACGTTCTTGTTGTTGGGGAGGACGACGACCTCCTCCGCCGGCACCGCCTCAACGGCGGCGACGATCTCGGACGTCGACGGATTCATCGACTGCCCGCCCTCCACGCAGTGGGCGCCGAGGCTCTCGAACAGGCGCTTCGTCCCCGCTCCGGCGCAGACCGCGACCACGCCCGTTCGCGTCTCCACGCGTGTCAGGCGCTCCTCCCGGTCGAGGGTCTGCGCGTGCATGTTGTTGATCTCGACCTCTGCGAGGACGCCGAGCGCCGTGGCGAGCGAAAGCGCGCGGCCCGGCTCGTCCGTGTGGACGTGCGCCTTGACCGCGCCCGGCGCGCCGACGACGAGGAGGGAGTCGCCGATCTTCCCCAGCTCGGCCTCGAGGGTCTCGGGATCGACGTCGTCTCCTTCGACGTAGAACGACGTGCAGTAGCGGAAGCGGGAGAGCTCCTGGTGGACGGCCTCGAGCGGCAGCGTGCCCGCAACGTCTTCGCTCTCCGGGAGCGGCTCGCCCGTGACGTGCGCGGCGATGCCGCGCACGATCTCCAGGAGCCCGGCCGCGCCCGCGTCGACGACGCCCGCCTCACGGAGGACGTCGAGCTGATCCTGCGTGCGCGCGAGCGCCCCCTCGCCGTGGGCGACCAGCTCGCGCAAGGTCTCGGGGAGCGAAGGCGGCGACTCCGTGAGCGCTTCGGCGCGCTCGGCGAGCTCGCGCGCGAGGGTGAGGATCGTGCCCTCCTGCGCGTTCCTGACGGCGGCGTAGCCGGCGTCGCTCGCGGCCCGCAAGGCTCCGGCGAGGGCCGTCGGATCGACCGTCGCTCCGTCCGGAAGCTCCTCGGCGGCGCCGCGCACGAGCTGGGAGAGGATGACTCCCGAGTTCCCGCGGGCGCCCATCAGGATGGCCCGCGTGAGGTCGGCGCCGGGATCTCGCTCGAGCGCTTCCACGACCGCGCGCACGGTCAAGGCCATGTTCGTGCCGGTGTCCCCGTCGGGCACCGGGTAGACGTTGAGGTCGTCGATCCGCCGCCGGCTCGCCTCGAGCGCAGCCAGTGCGGCTCGGCAGATCTCTAGACGGCCTTCTCGACCCGGCCCGACTTCAGGCACCGCGCGCAGACGTAGCTCCGGCGCGCGACGCCGTTCACGAGGATGCGGACGCGCTGGAGGTTCGGGTTGAAGCGACGCTTCGTCGCCACCATCGAGTGGCTCCGATTATGGCCGAACGATGGCCCCTTCCCGCAAATAGCGCAGACCTTGGACATACGGCGGCCGAGTATAGCTACTGGACTGTGGCCGCCCGCAGACGGGCGAAGACCCCGGCCATCTCGAGCGCCGTGCGGGCCGCTTCCGTGCCCTTGTTGCCGTGCTCCCCGCCTGCCCGTGCCTCCGCCTGCTCGCGCGTTTCGCACGTGAGCACGCCGAAGGAGACGGGCACGCCCGTCTCGAGCGCGGCGAGCTGGAGGCCGCTCGCCGCCTCCGCCGCGACGTAGTCGAAGTGCGGCGTCTCCCCGCGGATGACGCAACCCAGTGCGACGATGCAGGAGTAGCGCCTCGTCTTGGCGAGCGCCATTGCTCCGAGCGGGAGCTCGAAGGCTCCCGGGACCGGGAGGACGTCGATGCGCCCTCGCGGGACGCCCGCCTCCTCGAGCTCGGCGACGGCTGCGTCGAGCAGAGCCGTCGTGACGTCGCCGTTGAAGCGGCTGACCACGATCGCGACTGAGCGGCGCGCCCCGTTGCCCGAGCCTTCGATGCTGCGCGTGCCCTCGGGAAGCCGGAGCTCGCCCGGCGCGTGCTCGCCCGTTCGTACCTCCTGCCTCACTCGCCCTCCGCCGGCTCCTCGAAGCGCAGATCCTGGTGGTGGAGGCGGTGCCCCAGCTTGCGCCGCTTCGTCTCCAGGTAGACCCGGTTCTCCATGTTGGGCGTCACCTCGATCGGCACCTGCTCGACGACCTTGAGGCCGAAGCCCTTGATACCCGTGATCTTCTTCGGGTTGTTCGTCAGGATCCGGATCGTCGACAGGCCGAGGTCGGCCAGGATCTGCGAGCCGATGCCGTACTCGCGCAGGTCCGGCGGGAATCCGAGCTGGAGGTTCGCCTCGACCGTGTCGAGCCCGTTCTCCTGAAGCTCGTAGGCCTGGAGCTTGGCAAGCAGGCCGATCCCGCGCCCCTCCTGCGACATGTAGAGGAGGACGCCGCGCTCCTCGGAGGCGATGCGCCGGAGCGCGAGATCGAGCTGCTCGCCGCAGTCGCAGCGCAGGGAGTGGAAGACGTCACCGGTCAGGCACTCCGAGTGGACGCGCACGAGCACGTCCTCCTCGCCGGTGACCTCGCCGCGTACCAGGGCGACGTGGTTCTTGCCGGTGAGCACCTCGCGGAAGGCGACGGCCGTGAAGTCTCCGTACGCGGTCGGGAGCCGCACCGTCGTCATCCGCTCGACGAGCTTCTCGGTCCGCCGGCGGTACTCGATCAGGTCCTCGACGGTGACGAGCTTGAGCCCGTGCGTCCGGCAGTACGGGATCAGGTCGGGAACGCGCGCCATCGTCCCGTCCTCGTTCATGATCTCGCAGACGACGCCGGCGGGGATGAGCCCGGCGAGGCGGGCGAGATCGACGGCCGCCTCCGTCTGACCGGTCCGCTGGAGCACGCCGCCCGGGCGGGCGCGCAGCGGGAAGACATGGCCGGGCTGGACGAGGTCGCCCGCCTCCTTCGTGGGGTCGATCGCCACCTGGACCGTGCGCGAGCGGTCGGCGGCCGAGATGCCCGTCGTGACCCCCTCGCGGGCCTCGATGGAGATCGTGAAGGCGGTCTCGTACGGGGTCTCGTTGTTGTAGGTCATCGGCTTCAGGCCGAGCGTGTCGCAGCGCTCTTCCGTGAGGCAGAGGCAGATGAGGCCGCGGCCGTGCATGGCCATGAAGTTGATCGCCTCGGGAGTGGCGAACTGGGCGGCGATCGTCAGGTCGCCCTCGTTCTCGCGGTCGGCTGCGTCGACGACGACGACGAACTTGCCCTGGCGGATGTCCTCGATCGCCTCTTCGATCGTGGCAAAGGGTGCGCGTGTCTCGACGGACGTGCTCATGCTCTCCCGAAGATCGTAACTATCGCTGGAGGAGCCGCTCCACGTGCTTCGCCATGAGGTCGGCCTCCAGGTTCACCTCGTCGCCTTCGGCGAGCGCGCCGAGCGTCGTCGCCTCGCGGGTGTGCGGGACGAGCGCCACGGCGAACGCGTCCCCGGTGAGGTTCGCGATCGTGAGGCTGACGCCCTCGACCGCGATCGAGCCCTTCTCCACGCAGTAGCGGAGGATCTCCGGCGGCGCCTCGATCTCGAGGCCCTCCCCGTCCGCGCGGCGGATGCGCCCGATTCCGTCGGCGTGGCCCTGCACGAAGTGCCCGCCGAGCGGGTCGCCCGCGCGAAGGGCGGGTTCTACGTTCACAGCGGCGCCCTCCTCGAGCCGTCCGAGCGAGCTGCGCCTGAGCGTCTCGGGGACGGCGTCGAAGGCGAGCACGCCGTCCTCGCTCGCAATCGCGGTGAGGCAGACGCCGCTGACCGCGACGGAGTCCCCGGTGGCCACCTGGGGCGCCGTTCCCGGAGCGCTGATGCGAAGCCGCACGCCGTCCGGGCCCGGCTCGACCGCCTCGACGCGGCCGATCTCTCGCACGATTCCAGTGAACACGCCATCCACCATAACGCCGCTGCCTCACCGCTTGTGTTTTCCGCGTACAAGCTAGAGCGACGGGTTCAGGGAACCCGGAGGTAGCCGGCCAGCAAGACGTCCTCCCCGACGCGCTCCGCGGTCAGATGACGAACCCCCACGGGCGCCTCGAGGTCGCCCAGGAAGCGCAAGCCGGTGCCCGAGATCTTCGGCGCGACGAAGAGCATCAGCTTGTCGACGAGCCCGGCGCGCAGGAAGGCGCTCGCGAGCGTTGGGCCGCCCTCCAGAAGGAGCGTCTGCACGCCCTCGGCGGCCAGCGCGCCGAGCTCGTCACCGAGCGGGCCGGAGCGCAGCTCGAGCCCCGAGCCCTCCGGGAGCGGGCCGCTGCCGAAGGCGAGACGGCGCGGCTGCCGAGGGGCGTCCACGCCGCGCGCGTCGAGGCGGGGGGCGTCCGCGCGCACGGTTCCCATGCCGACGGCGACCGCGTCCGAGGCGGCTCGGAGCTCGTGCACGCGCCGGCGGCTCTCCTCCCCAGTGACCCAGCGGGAGCCGGGCGCTGTCACGCGGCCGTCGAGCGTCACGGCAGCCTTGTACGTGACGAAGGGACGGCCGAGCGCGGCCCAGACGCGGAAGCCCTCGTTCTGGACGCGGGCCCGCCAGTCGAGCTCCCCTTCCGCCAGCTCGACCACGACATCGGCGCGCCGCAGTCGCTCGAAGCCCTCTCCGTTCGTGCGCGGGTCGGGATCTCCCACCGCCGCCACGACGCGGGCCACCCCCGCGGCGACGACCGCGTCCGTGCAGGGCGGCGTTCGCCCGTGGTGCGCGCAGGGCTCGAGCGTGACGTAGAGCGTCGCCCCCCGCGCCCGCTCGCCGGCCGCCTCGAGCGCGACGATCTCCGCGTGGGGCCCGCCTGGGTGCTCGTGCCACCCCTCCCCCACCACCTCGCCGTCTCGCACGAGCACCGCTCCGACAATCGGGTTCGGCACCGTCGTCCCGCGCCCCCGCTCGGCGAGCTCGAGCGCCCGCTCGAGAAAGGTCATGGGTCAGCCTCTGGCCCATGACCTTGTGGAGGGGGTGAGGGGGCACGTGGGGGAAACCTGGTTTCCCGCACGGGAGCGAGCCCAAGGCGAGCGACGGTCATCTCCGCTCGGGGTCGAGCTCGCGGACGAGGCGCAGGTAGGCGCGGTTCAGGTCCTCGCGGTCGAAGATGGCGCTGCCTGCGACGATCAGGTCCGCCCCCGCCTCGCGCGCGGCGCGCACGTTGTCCTGGGTGATCCCGCCGTCCACCTGCACGGCCACGCGGTCGTGGAGCTGCTCGCGGAGCGCGTGAATGCGGTCGAGGGACTCCGGCAGGAACTCCTGGCCGGAGTAGCCCGGGTGGATGCTCATGC
>DASQWP010000267.1:0-4583 GCA_035640195.1 Gaiellaceae bacterium
ATCCGAACGCAGCAGCCCTCAGGGACGACACACAGCTCGGCGAATGCAGACAGGTACGAGTAGTGGTAGAGCGGCTCCCCGTCCCGCGAGAGCCGGAGCGCCCCGCCCGGCAGGGTTCCCCGAAACATGTCCGCCATAGCGACGTCACAGAGGACCGGCCGTCCCCGCCGGCAGTAGAAGCAGCGTCCACACGCCGGAAGCCAGGAGAGGACGACGTGGTCGCCCGGAGTGACGGCCCCCACGCCCTCGCCGACCTCCTCGACGACCCCGGCGCCCTCGTGCCCGAGCACGGCAGGAAGCGGGTTCGGCGTGGCGCCCGAGATCACGTTCCAGTCGCTGTGGCAGACCCCGCTCGCCGCAAGGCGAACGAGGACCTCCCCGGGCCCGGGCGGCTCGAGCTCCACCTCCTCGACGGCGAGGGGCTCGCCGACCGCTCTCAGAACCGCAGCGCGCACGGCGCGATTCTAGGGATACGCTCGCTGCGTGCAGATCAAGGCGGCCGTCCTCTGGGAGCCTCGCACGCGCGTCGAGATCCTCGACGTCGAGCTCGCACCGCCCAAAGCACGGGAGGTGCTCGTCCGGATCGCAGCGTGCGGCGTCTGCGCGAGCGACCTCCACGTCGTCGACGGCGAGCTGCCGGAGCCACTCCCGATCGTGCTCGGCCACGAGGCCTCCGGGGTCGTCGCCGCGACCGGCGCGGGCGTCGAGCGCTTGCGGGAGGGCGACCACGTCGTCCTCGCGCTCGCCCCCTCCTGCGGCGAGTGCACGTCCTGCCGCCACGGCCGCCCGACGTTCTGCGAGCTCTTCGGGCAGTGCGCCTCGGACGGCGTCCTCGCGGACGGCACGAGCCGGCTGAGCGTGGACGGGACCACCCTGCACCATTTCAACTCGGTCTCGTCCTTCGCCGAGTACGCCGTCGTCCCCGAGTCCGCAGCGGTCCCCGTGCGGCACGACGTCCCGCTCGACGCGGCCGCCCTCGTCGGGTGCGCCGTCCTCACGGGCTTCGGCGCGGTCGCCAACACGGCGGGGGTGGAGGAGGGCGCGACCGTCGCCGTCTGGGGGTGCGGGGGCGTCGGCCTGAACGTCGTGCAGGCGTCTCGGCTTGCCGGCGCCGGGCGCATCGTCGCAGTGGACACCCGGGCGGAGAAGCTCGAGCTCGCCCGCCGGCTGGGAGCCACCGACGTCGTCCGGGCAGGCGGCGGGCCCGACGCTTCGCTCGCCGTCCACGAGCTCGTCCCGGGAGGAGTGGACTACGCCTTCGAGGCGATCGGTAGGGAGGAGGCGATCAACGAGGCCTGGGCGGCCGTCCGGCCCGGCGGCACCGTGGTCGTCCTGGGCCTGATGCCCAAGGGGTCGAGGCTGACGATCGACCCGTGGGGCTTCATCAACGAGAAGACCCTCAAGGGCTGCTTCCTCGGCTCGGCCCAGCTCGAGCGGGATGTCCCGCGTCTCGTCGACCTCGTCCACGGAGGAGAGCTCGAGCTCGAAGGGCTCGTCAGCCGCAGGCTTCGGCTGGAGGAGCTTCCCCAGGCGTTCGCACGCCTGCGCGCGGGCGACGTCGTCCGTCAGCTCGTCGTCTTCGACCGCTAGCGGACGTCCTCATCCGCCGGAGCGGGCCGCCGCGAAGAAGTTCAGGAGGACGCGCTCGCCCGCCGGTCGCGTTTCGTCCCACGCCTCCGGGTGGAACTGCACACCCCAGATGGGTCGCCCCGGCCGCCGGAGCGCCTGGACGGGGCAGCGGCTCCCGGTCGCGAGCACCTCGAAGCCCACGGGGAGGCGGGAGACATGGTGCGTGTGCTCCTGGAAGACCTCCGGCTTCCGCTCGACCGAGTGGAAGAGGGGATCGTCCGGCGAGACGATCTCGATCGGTTGGAAGCCGACCTCCGCCTCGGCCGGGCGGCCGAGCGGCTCCACCTCTCCGCCCCCGAACCAGGTGAGCAGCTGCATGCCGGCGCAGATCCCGAGAACCGGGACGGACGTCTCTGCCAGGGCTTGCTCGAGCTGCCCGAAGGCTCCCGGAGCATGCGCGGACCACGGCGCGTTCGAGGCGCTCAGAACGACGGCGGAGGCGTCACCCAGGCCGCCGGGGTCGCTGTAGTGGCGGAGCTCGCATCTCTCCTCCGCGAGGCCTTGGAGGCGCTCCCGGACGCCCTCGTAGTCACCCTGCCGATCGGCGTCCAGGTGCGAGCTCGCCTCGGTGCAGACCAGGAGGATCAGCGGCTCGCTCCAGAGGAAACCATCGACGCTGAGAAGCTACCTGGCGTTGCCCGGTAACTTCAACGGAGCCGAGCGGCCAACCTCGGACTGCGGCCGACGTCATAAAAGGAGGGTCCCCGACGGTCGACGTGCCAACAGCAACTTGGCGTGCCTTGACAGCAACGAAGCCCCGTGCGATAACCGTGCGAATGGTCGCCGAGCAGGCTCAGCAGCCGCTGAGGAGGCGCTCCCGCGGTTGGCGCAAGGCGGTGGGGGGCGGCCCGTAGTCGGCGTGCAACGTGCAGGCCGCCACCAGCCGATCTTCGACAAAGGAGCCTGAGACATGGACGAGACCCAGCGCCGCGTAGACGCCGTCCGCGCGCGTAGCGGCGAGATCGACAACCACCTGATCGACACCTACGCGGCCGGCAGGATCAGCCGGCGCGAGTTCATCCGCCGCGGCACCGTCCTCGGGATGTCGCTCCCCGCTCTCAGCTTCCTCGCCGCGGCGTGCGGCGGGGACGACGAGGCTGGCACGGACACGGGTGCGACGGAGACGCAGGGGGCGGCGCAGGCCGGCGGAGTGCTCCGTTCCGCGTCCCTGCCTCCGGCGACCGAGCTCAACCCGCTGCTCGTGCAGGACGAGGGCGGGCTCTGCGTTCTCGGCCAGTCCGGCGAGTACCTCTGCTTCTCGGACAGAGACCTCCAGCTGCGGCCCGTGCTGGCGGAGAGCTGGGAGGCGAACGAGGACGCCTCCGTGTGGACGTTCACGATCCGGCAGGGCGTCAAGTACCACGACGGGCGCACGATGACGGCGGAGGACATCGTCGCGACCTTCGACCGGCTCTCGCACCCGGAGACGGGCGGGAACGCGCTCTCGGCGCTCGGAGGAGTCATCGAGCCGGGAAGCGCGAGGGCCGTCGACGAGGCCACCGTCGAGTTCACGCTCCTGGGCCCGAACGGGAACTTCCCCTATCTCGTGAGCTCGGACAACTACAACGCGATCATCCTCCCCGCGGACTTCGACCCCGCCGAGTGGGAGGGCAATTTCCTGGGGACCGGCCCGTGGGTGCTCGAGCGCTACACGCCGGAGGTGGAGGCCGCCTACACGAAGAACCCGGAGTACTGGGACGCGGCCCGGCAGCCTCTCGCTGACCGGAACGTGCTCAGGTTCTTCGCCGACGAGCAGGCGGCCGTGCTCGCGATCCAGGGCGACCAGGTCGACATCATCAGCCACTTCTCGGTCACGGGCGGGCAGGCGCTGATCGACAACCCGGACGTCCTCGTGATCGAGACGCGGGCGGCGACCCACCGCCAGGTGCACATGCGCACGGACATGGAGCCGTTCAGGGACAAGCGAGTGCGCCAGGCGATGGGGCTCCTGCTCGATCGCCAGGCGATGGTGGACGGCCTCTTCAACGGCCTCGCGGACATCGGCAACGACCATCCGTTCGCTCCCGTCTTCCCTTCGACCGACACGACCGTCGAGCAGCGGACGCAAGACGTCGAAGCGGCAAGGCAGCTGCTCGCGGACGCCGGCAAGGCCGACGGGTTCTCGGTCACGCTCTCGACCTGGCGCGGCTTCGAGATTCCCGACCTGGCGGTTCTGATCCAGAACGCCGCCCGGGAGGTCGGGATCAACATCGAGCTCTCGATCACCGACTCGAGCGCCTACTACGGCGACGGCGTCTACGGCTCGTCGGTCTGGCTCGACTCGGTCATGGGGATCACCGAGTACGGCCACCGCGGTGTCCCGAACGTCTACCTGGGCGCGCCCCTCACGAGCAAGGGCACCTGGAACTCGGCTCACTTCAGGAACCGGACCTACGACCAGCTCGTGGTCGACTACGTCTCGGCGGTGGACATCGACTCCCAGACTCAGGTCGCGGGCGAGATCGAGCGGCTCCTGATCGACGAGACGCCGATCCTCTTCCCCTACTTCTACTACTACCTGACGGCGACGAAGCCGGCCGTCACCGGCGTCGAGCCGAGCGCCATGGGCCACCTCGACCTGAATCAGGCGGGCTTCACGACGTGAGCCCCTCCGGCGTTCACGCTCGAGCAGGAACGCGCGAGACCGCGGCCCTCCAGGGCCGCGGTCTCCATCGAGACGGAGTAGCGCGCCGCCGAGCGGCGCGCTAGGGCCCGGCATCGGACGCTTTCTCCTCAAGCGCCTCGGGCTTGCCCTCCTCACGCTCTGGCTGCTGAGCCTGATCGTCTTCCTCGGGGCCCAGGTGCTACCGGGAAACGTCGGCCGGAGCATCCTCGGCCCGCTCGCGGCGCAGTCGGCTGTCGACGCCCTCAACGAGCGGCTCGGCGTCGACAGGCCGCTCTTCGTCCAGTACGGCGACTGGATCTCGAGCTTCTTTCGCGGCGACCTCGGTGAG
>DASQWP010000268.1:0-5980 GCA_035640195.1 Gaiellaceae bacterium
TCCTCGAGGACGCCGTCACCGCGGCGGAGGGCGGCTTCGCCGTAGGACCCGTGACCGCCGAGGCCTGGACGATGGAGCCGTTCCCGCAGGCCGGCGAGCGCGTGCGCCTTCCGGAGCTCGGCGCAATGCTTCGACGGATCGGCGACGAAGGCCCAGGCGCGCTCTACCGGGGCGAGACGGCGCGCGCGATCGCCTCCTGCACCTGGCTCGAGGAGGCGGACCTCGCCGCCTACGAGCCTCGGTGGGTCGAGCCGCTGACGATCGACTACCGCGGTGTCACTGTGTGCGAGCTGCCGCCGCCGACGCAAGGGGTCGCAGCGCTGGAGGGGCTCGGCCTCCTTGCGCTGGGCGAGCCGACACTCGCCGCGCAGGTCGAGTGCGCCCGCCTGGCGCTGGAGGACGCCCTCCGGCATGTCCGGGACGGCGCGGACGTCTCCGCGCTCCTGGCAGGCGACTACCTGGAGGCGCGCCGCTCCGGCCCCGCCCTCCCCGTGATCGAGCCGCTCGGGGGGACGGTCTACCTCTGCGCGGTCGACGGCGACGGGATGGCGGTCTCCTTCATCCAGAGCCTCTTCGAGGGCTTCGGCTCCCGCGTCGTAGCGCCGGGAACGGGGATCGTCCTCCAGAATCGCGGCGCCTGCTTCGCG
The DNA here is from genome assembly GCA_035640195.1 of Gaiellaceae bacterium. Lineage (GTDB taxonomy): Bacteria > Actinomycetota > Thermoleophilia > Gaiellales > Gaiellaceae > DASQWP01. The sequence continues at coordinate 648 of DASQWP010000268.1, forward strand.
GTCGGCGGCGCCGTCGAGCCCGGCCGGCGTCCGTACCACACGCTCATCCCGGGCATGCTCCTCCGAGACGGCCGCCTGCTCGGGCCTTTCGGCGTCATGGGCGGGTTCCTCCAGGCGCAGGCGCATCTCCAGCTCGTGTCGGCGCTCGTGGACGACGGACTCGACCCGCAGGCGGCGCTCGACCAGCCGCGGTTCCGCGTGGACGGCACGGCGGTCCGGCTGGAGCAGGGGCTGTGGGAGCGCGCGGCCGAGCTCGAGGCCGTGGGGCTCGAGGTCGCGCGGAGCGAGGAGCGCTCCGAGTTCGGCGGCGGGCAGGCGATCCTCGCCGACGGAGACGTCCTCCTGGGCGGCTCCGACGCCCGCAAGGACGGCTACGCCGCCGGCTTCTAGCGCGGAATGTCGATCGCGCCGGGAGCCGAGCCGGCCTCGGCGTAGCCGTGCGCGCCGCGCTCGATCCCGAAGGCGCGCGCCAGCTCGGCAAGGAGCTCGTCGGGAGGCCGGAGCTCCGCGGGGCTCCTGCCCGTCTGGGCAATGGCGCGAACCGTCTCGAGATCGGCCCCGGTCATGCGCGCCATGAGGCGCGGGTTCGCGCCGAGCGCGATCACCTCGCCAGGCGGCAGCGGCCCGTAGTACTCGGGGACGGAGAGGTATTCGTCGACGACGCGGCCCCGCTCGAAGGCGATGTAGCGGACGACGCGGCCTTCCTCGACGCCCATGGCCACCACGAAGGCACCCATGCGGTCCGAGATCTCCCGGGCGAGCCTTCGCAGCATCTCCGGCTCACGGTCGCAGAGCTCGTCGTAGACGGAGGTCCAGCCCTCGCCGGGCGGAAGGACGACGCTGCCTTGCGATCCGCCCGGCAGGCGCGGCACGAACTGCCGCACTGCCCGCTCGACCGCGTCGACGTCGTCGCTCTGGACGTGGAGTGAGCCGAACGAGGGTTCCTTCTCGGCTCCGAGGTGGCTCTCGAGGGCGTCCACCGGCGCCTCGAGCAGCCGGGCCGTCTCGGTGAAGCCCGCGCGGATCCAGGCGTCGCCCGCTTCGTGCGTCGTCTCGATCTCCAGCCGCTCGGCGCCGGCCGCCCGCGCTTCGTCGATCAGCCCGCGCAGCACCTCCTCGCTAGGAACGCTCTCGACCTTCGCCCTGTGGGTCACGGCGACACCCTAAGCCCGACGAGCAGGTAGTGCGCCGCCAGGTTGGCGAAACGCGAAAACTGCGCCTGCAACGGCCGCGGGTCGGCCACGCCGTAGAAATGGAGGACGGCCTTCCGCAGGCCGAGGTCTCCGGCGGGCCACGCCTCGGGACGAGCGAGATGGCGGGCCAGGAACCAGTCCGCCGTCCACTCGCCGATCCCCGGCAACGCGACGAGCCGGGCCTTCACCTCCTCGTCCGGAAGCGCGGCGAGGCCGGCGAGGTCGAGGTCGCTGCGGGCGAGCCCGACCGTGTACTCGGCCTTGCGGCCGGAGAAGCCGACCGCGACGAGCTCGGCCGGCTCGGCGAGCGCGATCCGCTCCCGCCTCGGGAAGGCGTAGGCGTGCCCGACGGGCTCGCCGAAGGCGGCGATGAGCCGGTTCCGGATGGCGAAGGCCGCCCGCAGGGAGACTTGCTGCGCGGTAATCGACGTCACGAGGGCTTCGAAGGGATCGGGAGCGAGCGGCGGCCGCAGACCACGCAGCCGCTCGACGAGGCCGGCGAGGACCGGCTCCGTCGCCGCGAACGCGGCGAAGCCGTCCAGGTCGAACGGCCCGCCCAGGTAGCGGCGCACGAGCTCCACGAGCGCGGGCTCGCCGGGCTCGATCCGGATGCCCGCCTCGGCCGGCGTGATCCGCACCTCGACTCCGTCGAAGACGCGGTGGAGGCCGCCCTCGCGCCAGAGGTTGGCGAGATCGGGCCCGAAGGCGCGGAAGCGCTCGGTGGAGAGCTCCCAGTCGAACGGCTGCGGCAGCTCGACGACTATGCGCGTGCGAGCCGGCGGACGACCTGCCCCAGATAGGCAAGCGAGATGCCGACGAACGCGAGCCCGAGAAGCGCCCGCGCCTGGTCGCCGCTCACGGGCACGCGCGAGCGCGCGAGCGGCCTCTCGAGCGCGTCCGCCACCCGTCTTCGCCAGCCCGAGGAGACTCCGGCTTTGCCCACTGTCTGCCAGTCCACGAGAGGTTGCCTACCCAGCTCCCGCAGCCCCGAACCGCCCGTCCTGGAGGCTCTCCGCGATCTGGTGGAAGTCGTCGAAGGGTTCGAACGGCACGCCCCGCTCCTCCAGATAGCTGCCGAGCTCGCGGGTGGCGAACACGCGGTCGGAGGCCTCCGCCGCGCAGCGGTCGGAGTAGCCGTCGCCGACGTAGACGATCTCGTCCTCGCCCGCCAGCTCCCGGACGACCGAGCGCTTGCAGGACTCGCCGCAGACGTCGCAGTCCTCGTCGTACTGCCACTGCACGCGCCAGCCCCCCGGATCGGGGTCGACGCGGTTCGCATGGAGCTCGACCTCGACCCCTTCGCGCTCGAGGATGGGCTCGATCAGCTCGTGGAAGCCGCTCGAGACGATGACGACTCGCCAGCCGCGCTCGCGGGCCAGCTCGACGAGCTCCCGGAAGCCGGGCCGGATGCGGACGTTCTCGAGCTCCCAGCGGACGACGTCCCCGAGCGGCATCCGCACGGGCGCGAACTCGCGCGTGATCACCTCGCGCAGGGGAATGCGGCCCTCGTCGAGGCCCTCGTCGACCTCCTGGTACACGTCTGGGTCCCCGAAGCGGCTCGCGATCGTGTCCAGGAGATCCTCGAGCGTGACGGTGCCGTCGAAGTCGACGACGAGGACGCGGCTCAAAAGTGGCTCGTAACCCCGGCGGGATCCTCGTCCGCGCTCGCGGCCTCGCGGGCCGCCTCCGGGGCGTCGTACCAGGAGTACGCGTACCCCGGGTCGTCCAGCTCGAGCGCCAGGCTCGTGAGGCGCAGCGGATGGAAGGTGTCGCACATGACGGCGAGCTCGTGCGTCTCCGTCATCCCGATCGACTTCTCCGCGAGGCCCGGCTGCGGGCCGTGGGGGATCCCCGAGGGATGCAGCGTCACCGAGCCGATCTCGATCCCCTTGCGCGAGCCGAAGTTCCCCGAGACGTAATAGATCATCTCCTCGGAGTTCAGGTTCGAGTGGTGGTAGGGGATCGGGACGGCGAGCGGGTCGAAGTCGAGCTTGCGGGGGCAGAAGGAGCAGATGACGAAGTTGCGCCCCTGGAAGGTCTGGTGCGAGGGGGGCGGCATGTGGATCCGGCCGGTGATCGGCTCGAAGTCGTGGATGGAGAACGTCCACGGGTAGACATAGCCGTCCCAGCCGACGACGTCGAAGGGGTGGTAGTCGAGGACGTACGTCTGGTAGCCGTCCTTGATCCGCACCTTGACGACGTGCTCGCCGCGGTCGGTGTGGGTCTTGAGCTCCGTAGGCGGATGGATGTCGCGGTGGTAGTAGGGCGCGTGCTCGAGGAGCTGGCCGTACTCGTTGCGGTAGCGGCGCGGGATCTCCATCAGGCCCGGAGAGGTGAAGACGAGGTAGCGCTGCTCGCCCTCGGGGACGAAGCGGTACGTCGTCCCTCGCGGGATGACGACGTAGTCGCCCTCCTTGTAGGCGACGTCGCCGAAGATCGTCTCGAGCGTCCCGGCGCCCTCGTGCACGAAGACGATCTCGTCGCCCTCGCCGTTCCGGTAGAAGTACTCCGCCGTCTCGGTGGGGCGGCAGAGGGCGATCTCGACGTCGTCGTTCCACATGAGGAGCTTGCGGCCGGAGACCGCGTCGCCGCCCGCCGAGATGCCCGTCGTGCGGAAGTGCCGGTGCGCGTGCCCTTCCGGGACCCACTCGTCGCGCTCGATCGGCTCGAACTCGGCCACGTCCTTCACACGGCAGGGGGAGTGCAGGTGATAGAGGATCGACTCGTTTCCGGAGAAGCCCTCGAGCCCCATCACCTCCTCGGTCAGGAGCGTCCCGTTTTCGCGGAACTGCACGTGGCGCTTGCTCGGGAGGCGGCCGAGCCGCTGGTAGGTGGGCATGGCGCAAGGATATCGAGGCGAGACTGAGCTCATGCGCACGGCGGCACGCACGTGGAGGATGCTCCGGCTGCTCACCGTCCGCTCGGTCCGGGAGTTCGTGGACGACCGCTGCCTCCAGGCGGCCGCGGGAATCTCCTACTGGGCGCTCTTCTCCCTCTTCCCGCTCGCCATCCTCGCGGTGGCCGTGCTCGGCCTCGTGCTGCGGGACGACTCGCTCCGGGACGATCTGCTGGACGTGCTCCTCGCCAACCTGCCCCTCACCAGCGAGGGGCGGGCCGATCTCGAGCAGGCTCTCGAGAGCGTGACCTCGCGCCGGAGCACCTTCGGCTTCCTGGGGCTCCTGGCGCTCTTCTGGACGGCGAGCGGCTTGATGGGAGCGATCCGCGACGGGCTCAACCAGATCTGGGACACGCAGTCGAGGCCGCCGCTCCGGGGCAAGCTCCTGGACTTCGCGCTCGTGCTCGTGGTCGCGGTCGGCCTGCTCGTCTCGATGGCGCTGAGCGTCGGTCTACGCGTGGCCGAGGCCTCGGTCGCGGACGTCGCAGCATGGCTGACGGCCGGCTTCGTGGTGTTCGGCTTCCTCCTGCCGGTCGTCCTCACGTTCGCCACGTCGGCCTTTCTCTACCGCGTCGTGCCCGCCGAGCGGACGACACTGGCGCAGGTCTGGCCCGGCGCTCTCGTCGCCGCGCTCGGGTTCGAGGCGGCGAAGTACGGGTTCGCCTTCTACCTGCAGAACTTCGGCCGTTACAACGCCGTGTACGGCTCGATCGGCGCCGTCATGGCGACGCTCTTCTTCATGTACCTGGCGGCGAACATCTTCCTCTTCGGCGCCCAGGTCGCCTCCGAGTGGCGCGGGGCGCGGGCGGACGCCGCCGCGGCTCAGGCTCCGTAGGCCACGATCTCGGCGCGGTGGCCGGTTGCACGGGCCAGTCGCTCATCGGTCGTCAGCAGCGGAACGCCGAGCGCTTCGGCGAGCGCGACGTAAGTAGCGTCGTACGGGGTCATGACGTGGCGGAGCTCCCACACGCGCGTGATGAACGGGGCTTCGGCGTAACGAACGACCATGAGCTCGGCAAAGTCGTCGAGCGCCTCGCGGGCTCTCCTCGCCGAGACCTCGCCCACGAGAACGAGCTTTCGCACGACGGAGATCAGCTCGAGATCGACGAGGTGAGGTGCGTGCACGACTTCCATCCGCCGGATCCAGGCGGCCGCCCAGTCGCCTCTAGGGCCCCGTCGTAGGAGGAAGTCGACGCCCGCGGAGGCGTCGAGGACGATCACCGACTTTCGCGGTCCTCGCGGAT
>DASQWP010000269.1:0-3329 GCA_035640195.1 Gaiellaceae bacterium
CATCGCGCCGCGTCGGGCGGTGGTCGAGATCGAGCTCGACCTCCTCGAACGCGAGGCCTGCGCGCAACGCGTCGATGGTCATGCGGACCTCGCACCCGAACCCGGGCGCGAGCGGGAAGCAAGCCGTGCGCGCCCGCTCGGACACGTACCGCTGGCCCGAGAGAGGCTCTCGAGGGGCGACGCCGGTGCGCAGCCGTACGAGCTCGCGGGCGACGCGCTTGGCCAGCCCGAAGCCGCCGCCCACGCGGCGCGTGAACGCGGCCACGGTCAGGTCCGCCCCCGCCTCGACGAGCGGCCTGAGCGAGCCACGCAGGTCGGCGTCGCAGAGGAGGAGAGGGCCGGGCGCGGCGGCACGCTCCCCCACGGAGAGAGCCTCGCCCTTCCCGCGGCGTCCGACCCGGAGGACGATCGCCCCGGCGGCCTCCGCCCGGGCGGCGGTCTCGTCCTCCGAGTCGCCGTCGACGACGATCACCTCGGCCCCCGGAAAGTCACGGCGGAGCGCCCCCACCGTCCGTTCGATCCGCTCTTCCTCGTTGCGCGCGGCGACGAGGACTGTCGGCTCACTCACTCGGAACCGTGTCCACCGGGGGCGTGACGCCGTCCGTGGCGGTCTCCTTGATCCCGTAGTGCCCCGGCTCCGCTCCCGCGAGGAGGAGCGCGAGTGCGAGCCGGCCCGCCGCCGTGTCGACGTCGTCGACGCTCGAGATCCCCTGCTCGCGGTAGAGATCGGTGAGCGCCGTGGGCTGACCCGTGGTCGACACACCGACCACGGGCACGTCGGAGGCGTCGAGGCCCGCCACCACGCCGTCCGCCAGGGAGGCATTCGCCGCGACCCGGCTCGCGAGCTCGGCGTCTTCCTGCTCGGCCTCCTCGCCGTCGGGCGGCGTCCACGAGTACATGACGACGGCGCCGTCCACCTCCGCGGAGAACGCCCCGGTGCGCTCCTGGACGAGCTCGCCCTGGAGCGCGTTCCAGAGCGGCGTGTCTCCGCCCGCGACGACCTCCTCGCCCAGCTCCCGACCGAGCTCGCCGAAGTCGCCTCCGTCGTCAGCGAACGCGGCGAGGAGCTCGTTCCCTTCGATGGCTCCCTGAAGCTCCTCCGGCTCGAGCGGGACGTCGAGGGCGATCATGAACGCCGGACCACCCGCTCCTGCGTCGAAGAGCGTTCGCTCGACGGCGGAGCGCACGTTCCCGTCGACGGGCCCGAGGAAGACGAGAGAGAACTCCATGTCGTCGAGACGGTCGGCCATGAGCGCGGGATACGAGCTCTCGACGAGCTCACTGGCCGCCTCACCGCTCCGCTCGGCGGCCTCCGCCCTCTCGTTCGCCTCCGCGACGTCTTGCTCGAGGTTGCTCAGCCGGTCGCGCTCCGCCTCCTCCCCCACCTCCGAAACTTTTCCGGAGATGGCCACGCCCAGCAGGATCCCAACCGCGAGCGCCAGGAAGACGGCCGCAAGCGAGGCGACGTGGTAGCGCAGGCCGAACACAGTGGGAGGGTAGACGTCACAGCCGCGCGGCCGTCTGGCAGAGCGCCTGCAGGCGCGCGAGCGCCTGCTGCGGAAGGTTCCGGGCTCCTTCCGCGTAGAGGCGCCACCAGGGTCCGTCGACGGTCACGACGGCGTGCGTGCGGCCGGTGCCGGCGTTGTCGAGCACGACGCCGGCGTCGAGGCCCTGCTGCACGTCGTGCCAGCGAACCTCCCATTCTTCGACGACGCGCGTGATCACGATCAAGCCCGGGCCGCCGGGGCGGCGGAAGAAGCCCGGCGAGGCGCTCCGGAGGACCTCCCAGCGCGCGTTCTCGGCCAGGCCTCTCCGGTCCGGCTTCACCCCCTGGTAGCCCGGCCACCAGTCGGGCAGGTGGTACGGCTCGGCCACCAGCGCCCAGACGTCCGCGCGCGGCGACTCGAGGTCGCCGGAGGCTTCGATCACCCCAGGCCGAAGATCGAGCGTAGCCGCTCGCCGAGGAGCGAGATGAGGTGGCGCAGGTCGGGCGAGGCGATGAGGACCGCGCTCACCGCCGCCACCGCGCCGAGGGTGAACGCCGCGACCGCGCCGAGACCGACGCGAGGCCGGAAGAGACGCGAGACCCCGCGGGCGTCGACGAGCTTCTCCCCAACCTTGAGACGGGTGAGGAAGGTGGAGGACATGCCCGCACGGTTCCGCTCGAGGAACTCGATCAGGTTGAAGTGCGTGCCGACCGCGACGATCAGCTCGGCGCCCTTCTCGTAGGCGAGCAGCATGGCGGCGTCCTCCGAGAGCCCGGAGACGGGCAGCACGGCCGAATGGAGGCCGAGCCGGTCGACCCGCGCCCGCCCGGGAGCCGAGCCTCCCGGGTAGGCGTGGACGACGAGCTCGGCGCCGGACTGGAGCGCCTTGTCGGAGACCGAGTCCATGTCGCCCACGATCAGATCCGGCTTGTAGCCGCCTTCGACGAGCGCGTCCGCGCCGCCGTCCACGCCGACGAGGACGGGCTTGAAGTCGGCGATGTACGGAGCGACGATGGAGAGGTCGCGCTTCGTCTCCTGGCTCCGGGCGACGACGAGCGCGTGCCTGTCGCGAAAGACCGTGGAGAGCTGCGGAAGCTGGACGCCCTCGGAGAGGACGGTCGTCTCCTCGCGGATGTGGCGAAGCGTGTTCTCGGCGAAGCTCTCGAGCGCCTGGCTCACGCGGCTGCGCTGCTCCCGGAGCGCGCGCTCGAGCTCCTCCGCGCTGAGCACGTGGCCCGCCGCGAGGCGGGTTCCGTTCCGGAAGAGGCTGGCGCCCCGCACGATCAGCTGCTCGCCGTCCTTGACCTCCTCGAAGAGGTCGACACCCTGGGCGTCGATCAGCCGGACGCCGCCGCGCACGAGCGCGAGCGGCCCGGCGTTCGGGTAGCTGCCCGTGGTCGACGGAGCGACGTTGACGACGACCCTGACGCCGCTCTCGAGCAGCTCCTCGGCGGAGATGCGGTCGAGGTCGGCGTGGTCGATGATGGCGATGTCGTTCGAGCCGAGGCGCTTGACGAGGTGCTTCGTCCGCCGGTCCAGCCGCGCCGTCCCGCTGAACTCGACGAAGCTCATCGGTCCGTCTGCACCGTGGCGAGAAACTCTGCGCCGCCCAGCATCCGCTCCAATTCTTCCCGCCTCTCGCTTTCCGAAAGACGTTGGATGCGCGTGTGAGTCGGGTCGCCCGGCACCTTCTCGACACGGAAGTGCGCCTCGGCCGGGCTCGCGATCTGAGGCAGGTGGGTGATCGTGAGGATCTGAGCCCGGTCGGCCAGGCGGGCGAGCGCGTCGGCGACCGCGTGCGCCGTGCGCCCTCCGATGCCGGCGTCGATCTCGTCGAAGACG
>DASQWP010000270.1:0-9857 GCA_035640195.1 Gaiellaceae bacterium
CAGCATCACGATTACCGCGGCGAGCGAGCCCCACGTCTTGTTGTACGAGCCGAAGAGTCGCGCCGGCAGGCGCACAGTGCCCATCCCCGCAGTCCTTCGGGACTTCCTCCTCGAGCACCGGATGGGGCAGGGACGCAGCGAAGGGCTCGTGTTCGGACGAGACGCCCAGCACCCCTTCACCTCCTCGAATGTCTGGAGGCGGGCACGGACAGCTTGGAAGACCATGAACGCGGAGCGCGCGAAGTCGAGCCTCAAGCCGTTGGAGCCGACGGCCTGCACGAGGCGCGACACACCTTTGCCTCGCTCATGATCGCTGCGGGCGTGAACGCCAAGGCCCTCTCGACCTTCATGGGACACAGCTCCATCCAGATCACGCTCGACCGCTACGGGCACCTCATGCCGGGGAGTGAAGAGGAAGCAGCCGAGCTCCTCGACGCCTACCTCGAGCGCGCAAATACCAAGGCACGGCTGGCGCAGCTCAACGCCTAGTGCGGGCCAGTTGTGGGCCAGTGAGGGCCAGCGCGAGGCGGATTCCTGCGGTACCGAGCGGATTCAAAGAGCGGGGAACCGGCGTTCTATTCCGCCTGCTCAGGGACCTCTTTCTGCATAGATAGAGGCGATGGCCCCGGCAGGAGTCGAACCTGCGCACGCGGATTCGAAGTCCGCCGCTCTATCCGCTGAGCTACGGGGCCGTCCGACCAGTGTAGCCCCGCCCCGTCAGCCTTTCGGCGGCGCCTGCAGCTCCTCCTCGGCCGGCTGTCCCTGCCTCAGCTCGCGGCTTCGCTCCGCCTCGGAGTTGATCTCGGCGCCGAGGAGAAGCGCGAGCGCAGAGAGCCAGAGCCAGGTCAACATGACGATCACGGCCGCGAGCGACCCCCAGGCCTTGTTGTAGGAGCCGAACATGCTCACGTAGACGGCGAAGAGGCCGGAGGCGAGCAGCCAGACGACTACCGCGAGGACGGCTCCGGGCGTCAGGAAGCGCCAGCGCGGATGGTCGACGTTGGGGCCGAGGTAGAGGACCCCCGCAAAGGCGAGGAGGAGGCCGAGCACGAGGATGGGCCACTGGAGCGTCCACCAGATCCAGCCGAACGCGCTCTCGAGCCCGAGGACGCCGCCGAGCCAATCGGCGATCACGGGCCCGAGGACGAGCAGGCCGAAGGACAGGGCGAAGGCGAGGAGCATGCACGCGAGCATCGCGAGCGCCGTCACGCGCTGCTTCAGGAAGTTCCGCGTCTCCTCGCGGTCGTAGACCCTGTTCAGCCCGCGCATGAGGCCGGTCATCGCGCCAGTCGTCGTCCAGAGCGCGAGGAGGAGGCCGAGGACGACCATCACGAGGCCCCCGCTCTCGTTCTCCGTCATCCGCGTCAGGCTGTCCCGGAGGAGGCCGATGGCGTCTGCGGGCACGACCCCGGCGAGGCGCTCCATCATCGATTCAACGGCGCCCGGCCCGGCAACCAGGCCGAAGAGGCCGACGGCGACGAGCAGCGCGGCCGGGATCGCGAGGAACGCGTAGTACGCGAGGGCGGCGGCGACGTCGGTGACGCCGTCGGCGAGCGCCTCCCTGCCGGCGCGGACGGCGATCGCCGTGTAGTCCCGCCGCGAGAGGTCGCCGAGCGAGGGATCTCGGAGCTCCGGCTCCCGGCGCTCGGGCTGCGGTCTCGGAGCTTCCTCGGGCAGCGTGCCGTTGCCGCGCCGCACCTGGGGGGCTCTCGCGAGCCGCTGCCGCCGCTTTCTCTCGAAGATCCCCATGGGGCCCGTCTCCCCGCGGCTATCGTTTCTCACACGCGGGCGTGGCGGAACTGGCAGACGCGACGGGTTTAGGTCCCGTTGGGCGAAAGCCCTTGGAGGTTCGAGTCCTCTCGCCCGCACCTCCGAGGGTCTCAAACCTGGATCAGTCATACTGAGGGCAACCAACACGCCCATCCGCCTCTCTGACTCTCATCGGCCACTGGGGTCGGGGAGCAGAGAGGGGGCTTCGTGCCACCCCGGGAAACGCAGGTGCACGGCGTCGAAAATCTTGTGGCGAACCTCGAGGAACGAGAGCCGAGCGGGCCACGACCGGTGATGCTCCGCGTCGCGATCGAGAGCAAGCTGGGGCTGGGGCCCAGCGATCCTGAAGTCGGCCGCCCTCGGATCGTGGAGCAGACGCCCGGTAAGCGCGCGCGCCGTCGCCGCCGCCCCTGAACGCACAGGCGCGCGGGAGAGCGTCGACGCGATGAGCGACGGAACGACTACTAGGCTCGAGCTGATCCTCGTCAACGGTGAGCGCCGCTCCCTCACGCTGCCCGCTCACACCGGTTCCCTCGGAAACGTCTTCGATCGGCTCGACGACTGGATCGAGACCGACGACGGCAGCTGGGTCCAGAAGCGCTTCGTCGTCGAGGTCCGGCCCGATTCGCGGGCGGACTAGGAGGGCTGGGGCTTGAAGGTGCGCGGCAGCACGAGCTGGAAGCTCGCGCCCTGGGGGTCGGCCGGCTCGTAGAGGAGGTCGCCCCGGTGGGCGTGGGCGTACGAGCGCGCGATCGCGAGCCCGAGGCCCGTGCCGCCTGGGCCGTGCGCCTCGGGGCTGCGGGTGAAACGCTCGAAGAGGTCCGGCACGAACTCGGCCGAGACGCCCGGTCCGCGGTCCTCGACGGTGAGCCGGAAGTGGCGGTCGTTCTGGGTCGCGCGAACCGCGATCGGCGGCTGGCCGTAACGAAGCGCGTTCTGGAGCAGGTTCGAGACGACGCGGTCGAAGGCGGCGAGATCGGCGGTCGCCGCCAGGTCTTCCGGGATGGCGATCTCGACGTCCTGGAGGCGCGGGCCCGCGAGCGTCGTCACGAGCTCCTCCACTCGACGCCGCACGACGAACGGCACGGGTTCGATCGCGACCGCCTCGGCCTCGAGCCGAGAGAGGTCGAGCAGCTGCTCCACGAGCAGGCGCAGCCGCTCGGTCTGGGCAAACAGGTGCTCGTGCAGCTGTGTCACGAGGTCGGGGGAGAGCTCGGCGCCCCGGCGACTGAGCGTCTCCGCCGTCGTGTGCACGGTCGCCACGGGCGCACGCAGCTCGTGGGCCGCGAGCGCGACAAAATGGCTCTTGAGCTCGTCGGCGCGCTCCAGCGCCACCCGGGCCTCCCTTTCCTGGGCGAACAGCCGGGTGCGGTCGAGAGCGAGGCCTGTCAGCGCGCCCAGCGTCTCGAGCAGACGACGCTCCTCATGCCCGAAGTAGGGCGCATAGGGGCTCGTCCACACTTGCAGGAATCCACCCGGGATCTCGACCGTGAACGTCGAGTTCTGCTCCTCCTCCTCCGTCTCGGGGACGTCGCCGAAGGTCCCGACGACGCGGCCCTCGGCTTCGTGGAGGAGGAGCGCCCGGGCGCCCACGATGCGCGCCATCGGCGGGAGCACCTGGTCGGCGACCTCCTCCTGGCTGGTCGCTCCCATGAGGCCGGCGACGCCGGTCTGAAGCCGGTCCTGCTCGGGCCGCCGCCAGAGCACACGCAGGAAGCCCGGGGGGGCCAGGCCGAGGAGGAAGGCGACGGCGCTCAGCGTGATGACGATCGCGACGACGAGCTCGGCCCAGGGCTCGTCCTCGGGCCCGAACGCCGAGAAGAAGAGGGCCACGGTCACCGCCAGCACGGCGAGTGCGAGGAGCTGCATGCGGCGGCGGGCGACCGTCGGCTCCCCGCGGGCGCCGCGCCAGAGCTGCAGGCCGGAGACGACAGTCAGAACGGTCCAGTGGATGACGAAGGCAGCGATGTAGGCGGTGAACCAGGCCGGCTGGGACTCGCCCTCATCGGGAACAGACGGGAGGGCAAACGTCCAGACGACCAGCACCACGGTCATGATCCCGAGGCGCCGCTCGAGGCGGCGCGACGGCGGGTTGAAGGCGGTCGTGAACCGGTAGAGGAGGTAGGGAAAGAGGACGAGGGCCGCGATCAGGAAGCGCTCGGCGACTGCGACGAGGTCGGAGCCGGAGTCCTCGGGCAGCACCTCGCCCACGTCGACGACGACCGCGAGCGCCACGAACGCGAGCGCCGCCCAGAGGCCCGCGCGCCCGCGACCAACGCGCCACTCGCGCAGCGCGACGACCGCGACCGCCGTCAGGAGCGCGAGATTCGCATAGCCGAGATAATCGACGATCGACCGCACTGGACGCCTTTTCGGGACTCCCTGACGGAATCCCGCAAGAACTGACGGATCGTAGCGTCGGGTACCAGGCCTTGCCAGCCCCCGGCCCGAAGGCCGTCAGCCCGCCGTGAAGACGACGACGAGGACGAAGGCGACGAAGAGGCCGACCCAAGCACCCACGGGGAACGGCCCGAAGCGCCGGCGGTCCGCGCCCGCCCAGAGCGCCAGCGCTCCGCCTGCGAGCGCGAACGCACAGGCCAGGATCGGATAGACGTCGAAGCTCCAGGACGTGAAGGCGAGCCCGACGGCGACCGGAAGCGTCGACTGGAAGACCATGGCCCCGGTGATGTTCCCGAGCGCGAGCTCGTCCTTTCCCTCTCGCATCCAGATGAAGCTGTTGAACTTCTCCGGAAGCTCGGTCGCCACCGGTGCGAGCACGAGCGCGAGGACGAGCGGGGTCACTCCCAGGTTCTCGGCGACGTGCGTGACCTCTCCTACGAAGAGGTGAGCGCCGAAGGCAATGGCGGCGACGCCGGCGGCCGTCTGGAGGACGATCTGCCAGGTGCCCGGCGGGTCCTTCTTCGAGGGATCGACGTAAAGCGGTGCGAGCTCCTCCTCGTCGCTCGACTCACCTCCCCCGGCGACACTGCGCCACACGTAGACGGCGTAGCCGGCCACGAAGAGCGCCGCCGCGGCGATCCGCAGCGGCCTCGTGCCCACGATCCCGAGGACGAGCGCGGCGCCGAGGAAGAGCAGGAAGAAGACGAGGTCGCGCACGAGCGTCGGCCCGTGGTGCTCGAGGCGGTCGTCCTGCTCCCTGCGTTCCTTGAAACCGAACGCGGCAACGCCCACGAGCGCCATCGCAAGCGTCCCGAGGAGGAAGGGCGCGCCGATGATGGCGCCGATCGCCACCGCCTCCGACTCCCGCGACCCCGAGAGGAGCGCAAAGATCGGCACAAGAGACTCGGGAAGCGCGGTCGCCACGGCGGCGAGGAGGCTGCCCACGGCTCCCGTGCCGAGGCCCATCCGCGCTCCCGCCCACTCGACCGCGTTCGTGAAGACGAGCGCGCCTCCGAGCAGCAGCGCGAAGCTCGCGGCCAGGAGCACGTACGTCACTGCTCCCTCCTGACCTGAACCCCGCTCCGGCAAACGGACGCGCGGGAAACGCGCGCCCGGCGGTAGGCTGCTCTCGATCTCGTGCCTAGGCCTCTGCTCTGCTGCGTCGACGATTCCGAGACCGCGCGCGCGGCCGCTCGGTACGCCCGCGATCTGAGCCGCCGGCTGTCGCTCGAGCTTGTCCTCGTCCACGTGGCGGGCACAGCCGCCGCGCCCGGGACGAGCGCCGCCCCGGGCGGGCACGCGAGGCTTGTCGAGGCGCAGAAAGACGAGGGCGAAGAGGTCCTCGCGCGCGCCGCAGGGGACGCCGGCGTCGAGGAGGCAAGGCGGCGCCTCGAGTTCGGTTCGGTGGTCGATCGGCTCCTTGCGGTCGCTGCCGAGGAGGAGGCGGAGATGATCGTCCTCGGCTCGCGCGGTCGCGGTCGCATGCGGGCGGCAGCGCTGGGGAGCGTGGCCGCGGAGACTGCGACCAAGTCGCCCTGTCCCGTGCTCGTCGTCTCGCCGGCCGCGGCGGAGCGCGCGCCCGCCTAGCGAGCTGAGGTCTCCCCGAGCCGCCTGTCGAGCTCCTCGGTCTCGAGGCCGTCCACCTCCACGACCTTGCTGCGCGCCGCGTGCCCAGCGACGACGCGCACGCCCGCACGGGGCACGTCGAGGGTCGCAGCGAGGAGCTCCTCGAGGGCCGAGTTCGCGCGCCCGCGCTCGGGCGGGGCCGCGACACGCGCCTTCCAGCCGTCGCCGTGACGACCGCTGATCTCGCTACGACGGGCTCCCGGGGAGAGCTGGATCCTGACCCGACCCATTGCTGACACAATGGCCGTTAGTGAGGACGAAGGTCGAGGAGCTCCCGGAAAGCCGCGTCCGCCTCGAGGTCGAGGTTCCCGAGGAGGACGTCCAGCACGCGCTCGAGCATGCCGCTTCGGATCTGGCGGGCTCGCTGCGCATCCCCGGCTTTCGCAAGGGGAAGGCGCCGGTCAAGGTCGTCGCCGCCCGCGTGGGCCGCGAGGCTCTCTGGGACGAGGCCGTGCGCAGCCATCTCGACGGCTGGTTCTGGACGGCCGCGCAGAGCTCCGGCATCCACCCGGTGGCCAACCCGGAGGTCGAGACCGGGAACGGCCCGCCGTCGGAAGGTGATCCCTTCCGCTTCACAGCGACCGTCGCCGTCGTGCCCACGCCCGAGCTCCCCGACTGGACGACTATCGAGGTGGGCGCGCCGGAGGGCGAGGTCCCGGGCGAGCTCGTGGAGCACGAGCTCGATCGCGTGCGCGCGAGCGTTGCCGAGCTCACCCCGACCGACCGGCCGGTCGAGCCGGGCGACACGGTCGTGCTCGACCTCGTCGGCGACGAGGCCGGCATCCAGCGGGACTACGTGATCGAGGTCGGGAGCGGCCGCCTCGTGGACGAGATCGAGGAAGCGCTCGTCGGCATGTCCACCGGGGAGACGAAGCCCGTCGAGTTCGAGCTCGCGGACGAGAGCCGGACGGCGGTCGACGTGACGGTCAAGGAGGTCAAGGAGAAGGTCCTGCCGCCGCTCGACGACGAGCTGGCGCGCGCCGCGAGCGAGTTCGAGACGCTCGCCGAGCTGCGCGCGGACGTGGAGACGGAGTTGCGCGGGCAGCTCGAGGCCGAGCTCGAGGTCGCCTTCCGAGAGAACGCCGTGGACGCGCTCGCGGCGGCGGCGACGATCGACGGGATCGAGCCGCTCGTCGAGCGGCGGGCGGCCGAGCTTGCGGCGGGCCTGATCCGTTCGCTCGAGCGCCGCGGGATCGGCCTGGACGCGTTCCTGACGATGACGGGTCAGACGCAGGAGCAGGTGCTCGCCCGCCTGCGCGCCGAAGCGGAGCAGTCCATCCGGAGGGAGCTCGTCCTCGACGCCGTCGCCGAGCAGGCGGCAGTCGAGATCTCCGACGAGGAGATCGAAGCCCTCATCCGGGAGCAGGCCGAGGAGGCCGACGAGAACGTGGACGAGGTGCTCGCGGCCATGCGCGGCAGCTCGGGCTGGGAGCAGCTTCGGAGCGACCTGCGCCTGAAGAAGGCGCTGGACGAGATCGTGGCCGGCGTCAAGCGAATCCCCGTGGAGCTCGCTCGGGCGCGAGAGAGATTGTGGACTCCCGAGAAGGAGAAGGCCCCTGCCAAGATGAACATCTGGACTCCAGGAAGCGAGGAACGCACATGAGCCCCCTGATCCCCATGGTCGTCGAGCAGACGTCGCGCGGCGAGCGCGCGTTCGACATCTACTCGCGGCTTTTGAACGAGCGCATCATCTTCCTCGGCACGCCGGTGGACGACCAGATCGCCAACCTGATCGTGGCGCAGCTCATCCACCTCGAGTCCGAGGATCCCGACAAGGACATCTCGGTCTACATCAACTCGCCCGGGGGCTCGGTCTACGCGGGCATGGCCATCTACGACACGATGCAGTACATCAAGCCCGACATCCAGACGATCTGCGTCGGGATCGCCATGTCGATGGGAGCGCTCCTCCTCGCCGGCGGCGCCGAGGGCAAGAGGATGGCGACGCCGCACTCGAAGATCCTCATCCACCAGGTCTCGGCCGGCTTCCAGGGGCAGGCGACGGACATCGAGATCCAGGCGCGCGAGACGCTGAACATGAAGCGCCTCCTGGAGGAGATCATCGCCCGCCACACGAGCCAGCCGCTCGAGCGGGTCTCGAAAGACATGGAGCGCGACTTCTTCATGACGGCCGAAGAGGCGAAGGACTACGGCATCATCGACACTGTCATCGCCCACCGCGGTGTCCCCGCCATGGTGGCGGCCTCCTAGCAAACAATTCGATTCTGAGATACAAGGAAAAGAGACGTGGCCCGAGCGACCGACGGTAACGAGCAGCTTCTCTGCAGCTTCTGCGGCAAGAGCCAGCGCCAGGTGAAGAAGCTCATCGCCGGGCCCGGCGTCTACATCTGCGACGAGTGCATCGATCTCTGCAACGAGATCATCGACGAGGAGCTCACCTCCCCGGCCCAGCTCGACCTCGACAACCTCCCGCGCCCGAAAGAGATCTACTCGATCCTGAACGACTACGTCGTCGGGCAGGAGGAGGCCAAGCGCACGCTCTCGGTCGCCGTCTACAACCACTACAAGCGCGTGCAGATGGCGGCAGACGACGACGACGTCGAGCTCTCGAAGTCGAACATCCTCCTGCTCGGCCCGACGGGCTGCGGGAAGACCCTGCTTGCCCAGACGCTCGCCCGGATCCTCAACGTGCCCTTCGCCATCGCGGACGCGACCGCCCTCACGGAGGCCGGCTACGTCGGCGAGGACGTGGAGAACATCCTCCTCAAACTCATCCAGGCGGCTGACTTCGACGTGAAGAAGGCCGAGACGGGGATCATCTACATCGACGAGGTCGACAAGATCGCGCGCAAGGCGGACAACCCGTCCATCACGCGCGACGTCTCCGGCGAGGGCGTCCAGCAGGCGCTCCTCAAGATCCTCGAGGGGACGGTGGCGAGCGTGCCTCCGCAGGGAGGCCGCAAGCATCCCCACCAGGAGTTCCTCTCCATCGACACGACGAACGTCCTCTTCATCTGCGGCGGTGCCTTCGCCGGGTTGGAGAAGATCATCAGCAAGCGGATCGGCAAGAACCAGGTCGGCTTCGGCGCGGACATCAAGTCCAAGAGGTCGATCGAGTCGAGCGAGCTTCTCTCCGCCGTGATGCCGGAGGACCTGCTCGCCTACGGGCTGATCCCCGAGTTCATCGGCCGGCTCCCCGTCGTCTCGGCCGTCCACCAGCTCACGCGCGAGGACCTCGTCCAGATCCTGCTCGAGCCGAAGAACGCGCTCGTCAAGCAGTACCAGCGCTTCTTCTCGTACGACTCGGTCGAGCTCGTCTTCACCGAGGACGCGCTCTGGCAAATCTCGGACAAGGCGCTCGAGCGCGAGACGGGAGCCCGCGGCCTGCGCTCCATCATCGAGCAGGCGCTCCTCGACGTCATGTTCGAGCTCCCCTCGCGCAAGGACGTCTCCAAGTGCGTGATCACGAAGGAGACGATCGAGCGCAACCTCCGCCCGACGCTCGTCACGACCGGCGGGCGCGCCCTCGAGCTCGACGAGCTCGAGGAAGAGTCGGCGTAGCCCGCCCCCTCCGAGCCCGCCGGGCGGTCCGGGGCAGAGTCGAGGTCGGCCGCAGGCGGTGCTTCAGCCGCCGGCGATCTCGAGGATGTTGCCGTCGGGGTCCTTGAGCCAGGCCGTGCGCGTATCTCCCATCGTCGCCACCCCGTCCTCGGTCTTGATCCCCGGCATGTCGTACTCCTCGAAGACGACTCCGTTGGCCCGCAGCTCCCGAACGGCGGCGACGACGTCGTCGACGACGAAGCTCGCCAGGGTGTGCCGGCTCTGACCGGCCGTCCCGCTTTCGTAGACGCCGAGCTTCGTCTCGCCCGCGCCGGAGAAGCGCGCGTACGGGTGCTCGTCCCCGCGCTCGAACAGCTTCAGGCCCAGCTTTCCCTCGTAGAACGCGATCGCCTGCTCCAGCTCCCCGGCTCCCCGGCGCTCGTGTGGGAGTACCTCACCGCGCCGGACAAGCGCATGCTCTGGCAGGCCGACCACGTCGCCGAAGTTCCGCCGGGCGGCCGGCGCGGCGCCGGCACGACGAGCTTCTGCGTAGATGGGCG
>DASQWP010000271.1:0-11453 GCA_035640195.1 Gaiellaceae bacterium
CTAGGGCATCATCCCGGGATGCCGGCCCCGCGGCGGCTCCTGCTCGTCACAGCCCTCTACGTCGTCGCGGCGGTCGTGGCGACGCTTCCGGGCGTGCTCGACTTCCGCTCCGGGTTCCTGTCGACGGGCCTCCCGGGCTACGGCGAGGCGGCCACGGGCGACCACCTCCAGACGACCTACCGCTTCTGGCTCGTGGGGCATCAGCTGGAGGGGGCAGACCCTCCCTGGAGGGATCCCTACAGCTACCAGCCGCTCGTCGAGCCCCAGGTCGTGCTCGGCGGCTGGCCGTATGGCTTCGCGTTCTGGCCGCTCGACGCTCTCTTCGGCCCCGTCGTCGCCTGGAACCTGCTCCTGCTCGCTACGATCGTCGCGGCCGGAGTGCTCACTTACCTCTGGCTGACGACGCTCCGGCTCCCGCCCGCGGCGGCCGCCGTCGGCGGGCTCGCGTTCGCGATCGCCCCCTACCGGCTCGTTCAGAGCGGCGGCCACCTCCTCGGCTGGGCTGCCGTCTTCCTTCCTCTCGCGCTCTGGGCGTACGAGCGGTCGCGTGCGGCCGAGCCCGGAGCGGCGAGACACGCGTGGGGCGCCCTTGCGGCCGGCGCGCTGGTTTCGGTGCCCGTTTCGGGCCAGCTGCACCTCGCGCTCGGCGCCATTCCCTTCCTGCTCGCCTACGCGGCCGTGCGCTTCCGGGTCGTGCCGGCCGCGTGGATCGGAGCGGGCGCGGCTGCGGCCGTTGCGGTCGGGCTGGCCGCGCGCGAGGTCGTCATCGAGGGGTCGCAGGCCTCCGAGGGCCGCGCCCTCGAGGAGGTGAGCGCGTACTCGGCGGGCTGGCTCGACCTGCTTAGCCGCTGGCGCCTCGACGGGCTCGAGCAGTTCGTCTACGTCGGCTGGCTGACGCCCGCGCTCGCAGTCCTGGGCCTCGTCGTCGGTCGGCGCCGGCGCGGCCTGGCGCTCGTGCTCGGGCTCGCCGCCGTCGTGCCGCTTCTCCTCGCCCTCGGAACGAACCTGCCGCTCTACGAGGAGCTGCGGGCCGCGCTCCCGCCTCTGCGCTACCCGCGTGTCCCCGGGCGCTTCGTCCCGCTCGCCAACCTCGCCCTCGCCGCCCTCGTCGGAGTCGCTGTCGCGTGGCTCCTGGTGGGCGTTCGCGGAAGGTTCCTTCCCGCCGCCGCGGCAACCGGGCTCCTTCTCCTCGTCGCCGCCGACCTCCTCGTCCTGCCGCTGCGCTCGAGCGCCTCCGATCCGGACAACGAGGCGTACGCGGCCCTGGAAGGCGGCCGCATCCTCGAGCTCCCCATCTGGGAGCGCGGGACCGGCCAGTTCGGGAGCGTCTACCTCTACTACACGCTCCAGGCGCCGCGCGAGCGCCCCACGGGCTACGCCCTCGCACCGCGCTCGACCTTCGCCTTCACCGAGCGGTTCAACCGGCTCGACTGCGGGGCCTGGCTTCCCGGCGACCGGGAGGCGCTCGAGGCGCTCGGGATCCGCTCGCTCCTCTACCACCGGGGTCTCTACGAGCAGGGACGCGTCCCCGGCGCCTGGTTCGCCTGGCGTGGGCTCCGGGGTGCCGGCTACCGCCCGTCGGCCCGCGGCGGCGTGGTGTGGCTGTGGGAACCCGGTCGCGGCCCCTCCCCGGCGCCGCCCGTGGAGGAGCCGGATCGCTCGGAGCCGCTCTTCTGCGACGGCTGGGCCGACCGCGAGCTGGAGGGCCGAGAGGGCGCGCTCTGGATCTGGGGCCGCGGGAGGGCGACGCTCGACCTCGAGGCTCCGCGGCCGGCCGGGCTCCAGGTCTTCGTCGACGGGAGGCGCCGTTTCGTCCGGCGAGAGCTCAGCGGTCGCGCCACCTTCGGCGTCCGGCTCGCGCGCGAGCGTTGGCACGCGCTCGTGCTGCGGAGTGCGCCGGGGCTCGAGATCGCCGGCATCGAGCTCCGCTGAGAGCGCCGAAACCCCGCTCAGTGCGGGGATTGCCTGCTCGAAGGCCTATGCTAGACATTGGATGGAGGGCCTCCGAAAGGTCTGCGCGATCGTCGAGGAGGTGTGGTCCGAGCTCGGTCGCTCCGTCGAGCCGCCCACCCGCGTGGCAGCGGTCGGCGCCGTCGTCGCCAACCCGCTGGCGGGGCGCTTCGTCCAGGATCTCTCCGGTCTGGCGGACGCCTACTGCCAGCCCCTGGGACGGCTTCTCGCCGAGCGGGCGCTCGAGGTCCTGGCGGCCGCGCACGTGGAGGCCTATGGCAAGGGGGCCCTCGTCGGCCTCGCAGGCGAGGTCGAGCACGGTTCGGCCATCATCCACAACCTTCGCTTCGGGAATCTCGTGCGCGAGCCCGTGGAAGGTAGCTCGCTGCTCCCCTCCGCCGAGAAGGTGGGAGCGGCCGGTGCGGCGCTCGACCTCGCGCTCAAGCACAAGGCGGACCACACGGTCCGATCGCACCACCAGAGCTTCGAGGTGCGGATCCCCGACGCGCCTCACGACGACGAGATCGTCGTCTGGGTCGCGCTCGCGGCTTCGGGCCGGCCACAGGCGCGGCTCCCGGCCTTCGGCAGCGAGCTCGCCGTCGACGCGTGATCCCGTGACGCGAATCGCCTTCATCGGTCTGGGAGCGATGGGACTGCCGATGGCCCGTAATCTGCTGGCGGCCGGCCACGAGGTCATCGCGGTGGACTCGGATCCCAGGCGCATCGAGCTTCTGGGCGCGCCTGCCGCGAAGACGCCGGCCGACGCGATTGCCGCGACCGACGTCGCGCTGCTCTCGCTTCCTTCGCGCGCTGCGGTCGAGAACGTGGTTTTCGGGCGGCATGGTCTTCGCGCCGGCGCGCCCCCTGGATTTGCGGTGATCGACATGTCGACGGGCCCGCCCGAGCTGGCGCGCAGGCTCGCCGCCGAGCTCGAGGAAGGCGGTGTGGAGTCCCTCGACGCGCCGGTCAGCGGCGGGCCGCGGGGCGCGGAGGCAGCCTCCCTCACGATCATGGTCGGCGGGCGCCACGAGACGTTCGAGCGCTGGCGCACGCTGCTCGAGGGACTGGGTCGTCCGGTCCACGTCGGAGATGCAGGCGCCGGCCAGGCGGCGAAGCTCTGCAACAACCTGGTCGCCGGCGCGACGATGGCGGCTCTCGCCGAAGCCTGCCGGCTCGCTGTGCGCGAGGCCGTCGACCCGGCTGTCCTCTACGACCTGCTCACAGGGTCGACCGCCGACTCGCGTGTGCTGCGCACGCGGTTCCCGATCGGCGGAGTCGACGCCGAGCACCCTGCGTCGAATGGCTACGAGCGCCTCTTCGCGCTCGACCTGATGAGCAAGGACCTCGATCTCGCGCTCGAGCTCGGGGCCGCTCAGGGCGTGGACCTGCCCGTGGCCCGCGCGAGCAGAGCCTCCTACCAGAAGGCACAGGAGCAGGGTCTCGGTCATCTCGACTACTCGGCGGTCTACGCGGCGAGGCAGCCGTGACGTTCGCTCGGCTCCGGCGGGCTGCTCCGCGTGCCGCGCTCGGCGATGGAGGAACCCGCCGCATCCTGGGGACGTGGCTCGTGGTCGGAGCCCTGGTCGTCGTCGGTCTCGCGGCCGCCCTCGACGCGCTCCGACGTGGTCCTTCGGCGCCCGCGACCGTCCACTCGGACGAGCCCACCCAGCTCACGGGCCGTCTCGTTCCCGACGCCGGCACGCTCTCGGGAAGCCTCGTCTTCTCCAGCCTTGCCGGCTGCCAGCCGCAGGTGATGCGCCTGGACACGCTCACCCTCGAGTCCGCGGGACCCTCGCTCGACTGTGGGCTCTGGGTGTCGCCGCGCGGCGATCTGGCCGCCGTCTCGCTCGGGTCCGCGCTCGGCCTCCGCGGGAGCCGCGTTGCCCTCCTCGAGCTCGCTCAGGAGCCGAAGCTGATCGAGCCGCTGGGTGTCGTGCGAGGAGAGCCGTCCTGGTCGGCGGACGGTGAGCGGCTGGCATGGTGCACGCCGGAGGGCACCTCGGTCGCGCTCGTCGTCCAGACGGGGCGTCGCCAGGGGGTCGCCGGCTGCCATCCGCGGTTCGCTGCGGACGGGTCGGTCCTGACTCGGCCGGACTCGCCGCTCGCTCCGACGCTCCTCCGGGACGGCAAGGTCCTGCTCGGCGCGGAGGAGCTCGCACTGGGGTTTCCGGCCGACGGCGAGGGCCCACTCGACCTCGTCGGATACGACGCTCGTCCCGACGGGCTGCTCGCCGTGGTCGCCGTCCGGTTCGAGAGCGGCCGTCTGCCGCGGCGCCTGCTTCAGCTCTGGCGGGGGCGGCGGCTCGAGGGCGCCATCCCGCTGCCCGAGGTCGGGCTGCCCGCCGGCTACGGCCGCCTCGGCGAGCACGTCGAGTTCGGACCGAGCGGCCGAGAGGTGGCCGTCGCCTTCCCGGGCGCGGGAAAGCCGATGGTCATCGTCGACCTCGAGACGCGGGCCGTCGCGGTGGGGCCGACGAGCCAGCACGGATTCGCCTGGTCGCCGGACGGAACCTGGCTCGCGCTCTCCACCGGAGAGGAGATCCGGCTCCTCGGGCCCGAACGCGGCGATCCCGCCTACGTCCTGCCCGTAGGGGCCGCGGCGATCGCCTGGCGCTAGGCCGCCGGCGGTCTATGCCGCCGTTTTGCATACTGTATGCTCGCGGCCGTGGGCAATGTCCTCGTCGAGGGGAGCCCTCCGCTCTCTCGCAGCGCGAGCGCGGCCGCCAGCGAGGTCATTCGCGAGGCGATCATCGACGGACGGCTCGCGCCTGGGCAGCGGCTGAAGGAGGAGGAGCTGGCACGTGAGCTCGGGATGAGCCGCACGCCCGTGCGCGAGGCCCTGCTCGTGCTCCAGAGCGAGGGTCTCGTCGAGTCGATCCCGAGACGCGGGGCGACAGTCCGGTCGTACGCCGTCGACGACCTCGACGACATGTACCAGCTCCGCGCGGTGCTCGAGGGGTACGCGGCGCGCCGCGCCGCGAGGCGGATCTCCCCCGCCGACGTCGTCCGCCTCGAGGAGAGCTGCGCGAGGTTCGACCGCCTCCGTGCCGACGACGACCTCCGCGATCTCGTCAAGGAGAACCTCTTCTTCCACAACGTCGTCCTGGACGCGGCCGGAAGCGACCGCCTCGGCCCGCTGGTGCGGAAGGTGATCGAGATCCCGCTCGTTTACAAGTCCTTCTACTGGTACTCGCCCGAGCAGAAGCTGATCTCGGAGCACTACCACAAGCAGCTCACCAAGGCCCTCGGTGCCGGGGATGCGAAGCGCGCGGAGATGATCATGACCGAGCACGTCCTGGAGGCGAGGGACTTCCTGCTCGCGCAGCTCGCGACGGAGGGAGGAGAGGAGGCCGCGTGACCGAGCTCTCGGCGGCGCACCCCGACGCCCGCGCCCGCCCGGACACGGATGGACCCGGTCCCCTCGCCGGCGTCCGGGTCGTCGAGCTGGGGATGCTCCTTGCCGGGCCCTTCACCGGCCGGCTCCTCGGCGACATGGGTGCCGAGGTGATCAAGGTCGAGCCCCCGGGGAAGCCCGACCCCCTCCGCGAGTGGGGGCAGGCTCGCTACAAGGGCCGTTCCCTCTGGTGGGGCGTGCAGTCCCGGAACAAGAAGTGCGTCACGCTCGATCTCCGCCGGGAGCGGGGGCAGGAGCTCCTGCTCGAGCTCGTGAGGCGGAGCGACGTGCTCGTCGAGAACTTCCGTCCCGGCACGCTCGAGAGGTGGAACCTCGCCTGGGAGCGGCTGCGCGAGGCGAATCCGGCTCTCGTGCTCTGCCGCGTCTCGGGCTACGGGCAGACGGGCCCGTACGCGCCGCGCGCGGGCTTCGCCTCGGTCGCGGAGGCGATGGGCGGGATCCGGCACATCAACGGCTTTCCGGGCGAGCCGCCGCCGCGCCTGCACATCTCGCTCGGCGACTCCCTGGCCGGCATGTTCGCGGCGCAGGGGATCCTCGCGGCGCTCTACCGGCGTGACGCCCTTGGCGGAGCCGGCGGCCAGGTGGTCGACGTCTCCTTGCTCGAGTCCTGCTTCGCGCTGCTCGAGAGCACGGTGCCCGAGTACGATCGCCTTGGCCTCGTCCGCGGGCCGGGCGGGACCGGGCTCAAGGGTGTCGCGCCCTCCAACATCTTCGAGTCGCGCGACGGCAAGTGGGTGGTGATCGCGGCGAACGCGGACAACGTGTTCCGGCGGCTCTGCGAGGCGATGGGCCGGCCCGAGCTCGCCGACGACGCGCGATTCTCGACGCACCTGGCGCGCGGCGACCACCAGGAGGAGCTCGAGGGCATCGTCGCGGAGTGGGCTCGGCGCCACGACGCCGACGAGATCGACCGCGTCCTGAACGACGCGGGCGTGATCTGCGGTCCGATCTACACGATCGCGGACATCTTCGAGGACGAGCACTACCGCGCGCGCGAGATGCTCGTCGAGCACGTCGACCCGGAGTTCGGCCCCTACATCGGGCCCGGAATCGTGCCCAAGTTCTCGGAGACCCCCGGGGAAGTGCGCTGGTCGGCCCCGTGGGAGCCCGGCAGCCACAACGGTGAGGTATACGGCGACCTCCTCGGGCTCTCCGACAAGGAGCTCCGCGAGTTGGCGTCGGAGGGCGTGCTGTGAGGCTCACCATCTGTGATGTCGGGCCGCGCGACGGCCTCCAGAACCAGCCGAAGACGCTCGAGCCGGAGGTCCGCGCCGACCTCGTGAACCGGCTCACGGACGCCGGCCTGCGCCGTATCGAGGCTGTCAGCTTCGTCAGCCCGAGCCGCGTCCCGCAGATGGCCGGCGCGGAGGAGGTCGTCGCAGGCATCCAGCGCCGCGACGGCGTCTCCTACGCGGGGCTCGCGCTGAACGAGCAGGGCTATGACAGACTCCTCTCCACCGGCCTCGACGAAGTCCATCTCGCCTTCGCGGCGAGCGAGACGTTCAACCGGGAGAACCAGAACGCCTCCGTCGAGGAGTCCGTTGCCGCCTGCGAGCGCATCGCCGGGCGGGCGCGTGCGGACGGCGTTCGGGTCACGGTCACGATCGGGGCGGCGTTCGGCTGCCCCTTCGAGGGCACCGTCGATCCGGGTCACGTCGCCGACCTCGCCGAGAGGCTCGCCGGCTCGGTGGACGAGGTCGTCTTCGCCGACACGATCGGCGTCGCCGTGCCGAGGCAGATCCGCGGGGTCCTCGGACGCGTGAACCTGGGAGGGAAGCCCGCGGGGCTCCACCTGCACAACACGCGCAACACGGCGTTCGCGAACGCGCTCGCCGGGATCGAGTCGGGCGCGTCGGTGCTCGACGCCTCCGTGGGCGGCATCGGCGGCTGTCCGTTCGCGCCTCGTGCCACCGGAAACCTCTGCACCGAGGATCTCGTGTACATGCTCCACGGCGAGGGCGTGGAGACGGGAATCGACCTGGAGGCGCTCATCGGCGTCGCCGAGTGGCTCGAGGGCGTGCTGGAGCGCCCGCTCGAGGGGCAGGTCTACCGCGCCGGCACGTTCGCGCCGGTCGCCGGCTGAAAGGAGACGGGATGGCACACAGGCTCGGGGTCGACGTCGGGGGGACGTTCACCGACCTCCTGCTCGTCAACGACGAGACGGCCGAGCTCTTCCGCGTCAAGACTCCGTCCACGCCCGCCGACCCGTCCGAGGGCGTCCTCGTCGGCGTGCGGCGGATCTGCGACGAGAGCGGCGTCCGCCCGGGCGACCTCGCGTACGTGATGCACGGCACGACCGTGGCCACGAACGCGATGCTCGAGGCGAAGGGAGCGCGCGTCGGGCTCGTGACGACGCAGGGGTTCGGGCAGATCCTCCACCTGGCGCGCTCGCAGACCCCCGGCCCGCTCGCCGGCTGGATCATCATGGTGAAGCCCGACCCGCCCGCGGCCCTGGAGGACACGCGCGAGGCGAAGGAACGCATGAGCGCGCAGGGCGAGCCCACCGAGGCGGTCGACCGGGAACAGGTGGCCGGGATCGTCCGCGACCTGGTCGAGTCGGGCGTGGAGACGCTGACCGTGTCGCTCATCAACTCGTACGCGAACCCGGCCCACGAGCGGGAGATCAGGGACGTCATCCACGAGCTCTACCCGGACTTCCCGGTGACGATCTCCTCGGACGTGCTGCCGGAGTTCCGCGAGTACGAGCGGACCTTGACGGCGTGCATGAACTCCTACGTGCGGCCGCGCGTCGAGCGCTACGTCCGGAGCCTCGAGGGCTCGCTGCGCGACTTCGGCGTCGAGGGGGAGCTGAACCTGCTCCGCTCCGACGCCGGCCTGATGAGCGTCGACGTAGCCTCCGAGCACCCGATCTACGGGATCCTCTCCGGACCGGCGGGGGGCGTGGCCGGCGCGCTCTACGTCGCGCGCCGAGCAGGCTTCGAGGACGTGCTCACGTTCGACATGGGGGGCACCTCGACCGACGTCGCGCTCTGCCAGAACGGCCAGCCGACGATCGAGCGCCAGACTGAGATCCCGTACGGCCTCGGTCTCCCGGGCGAGGTCATCCCGGTCAAGGTGCCGAGCGTCAACGTCCGCTCCGTTGGAGCGGGCGGGGGCTCGATCGCCCACGTCCCGGAGGTGACGGGAGCCCTCCGGGTCGGGCCGCAGTCGGCGGGCGCCGACCCGGGACCGGCTTCGTACGGCAAGGGCGGCACCGACCCGACGGTCACGGATGCCAACGTCGTCGTCGGCCACCTCCCTCCGCAGCTCCTCGGCGGCGAGATGCAGCTCGACGTCGAGGCGGCGAAGGCGGCCGTGCAGACGATCGGCGACGCCCTCGGTCTCGAGCTCCACCGGGCGGCCGAGGGGATCCTCGACATCGTCAACGAGAACATGGCGGGCGCGCTCCGCCTCGTCTCGGTGCAGCGCGGCTACGACCCGCGCGACTTCGCCCTCGTCGCCTTCGGCGGCGCCGGGCCGATGCACGCGAACGCGGTCGCCAGGATCATGGGGTCGTTCCCCGTCATCGTCCCGCCGGCGCCGGGGCTTCTCTGCGCCACCGGAGACCTCGTCGCCGACTTCCGCGACGAGTTCGCACGCACCTTCATCCGGACGACTGACTCGGTGAGCGGCGACGACGTGCGCATCATCCTCGACGAGCTCGGCGACGAAGCGCGCAGCTGGATGCGACGCGAGGGGATCGCGGAGGGCGACCAGCGCCTCGCCTTCAACGTCGACATGCGCTACTACCGGCAGGGGTACGAGATCCCGGTCGAGATCGACCCGGCGCTCCTCGCCGGAAACGGGACGGCGATGCTCGCGGAGCGCTTCAACCAGCTCCACGAGCAGTTCTACGGCTTCCGGATGGACGAGTCGGCGTGCGAGATCGTCAATCTGCGGGCGATCGGCTACGGCAAGGTGCCCGAGCCGCATCTCCCCGAGGGCGAGCCCGACGCGAGCGAGGCGTCCGCGGCGGTCGTGGACGAGCACGAGGTGTACTTCCAGGGCGAGTGGCTCCCGACGCGGATCTACGACCGGGGGAAGCTCCGCCCCGGTCACCGTATCGCGGGGCCTGCGATCGTGACCGAGTTCGACTCGACCACGGTCGTCCTCTCCGGCCACGCGGCCGAGGTCGACCGCTACCTGAACTTGATCATCAACCCCACGGAGGAGTGACGATGGACGGCGTCAAGGTTGCAGAGATCCCGCAGATCGAGGTCGACCCGGTAACGCTCGACATCATCGAGGGCGCCCTCAAGAGCACCCGCTTCGAGATGGACGCCGTCCTCTTCCGGACGGCCATGAGCCCCGTGATCCGGGAGCAGCACGACGAGTTCCCGATGATCACCGACCCGAAGGGCCGCATGGTCGTGGGCCAGTTCGGCTCCTACATCTCCGAGATGCTCGCAACCTTCGACGAGCCGGTGCGCCCGGGCGACGTGATCATGACGAGCGACCCCTACCGCTGCGGCGGGTCGATCTCGCACATCAACGACTGGCTCGTTTGCCTGCCGATCTTCTGGGGCGACGAGCTGATCGGGTGGGCGAGCATGTTCGGGCACCAGATGGACGCGGGGGGCCCGCTCCCCGGCGCCCTTCCCACAGGGGCGAAGACGATCTTCGGCGAGGGCGTGCGCATCCCGCCGGTGAAGATCTTCCGCGAAGGCGTCCTCAACCAGGACGTGCTCGACGTCATCCTGAACAACGTTCGCATGCCCGAGATGAACCGTGCGGACCTGATGGGGATCATCGCGGGCTGCCGCACCGGCGAGAAGCGGGTGCTCGAGCTCTGCGAGCGGTTCGGGAAGGAGACGTACCTCGCCGCCTGCCAGGCGCTCCTCGACCGGACGTACAGCGCGATGGCGAAGCTCATCCTCGCGGCCATCCCGGAGGAGCCGCAGTCGTTCGAGGACTGGATCGACGACGACGGGCTCGGCCACGGCCCCTACAAGATGAAGCTGACCATCTGGCGCGAGGGCGAGCACGCCTACTTCGACTGGTCCGGCACCGACCCGCAGGCGATGGGCCCCGTGAACTTCTACCTCTCCGAGGCCATGTTCAAGATGTTCATCGGGGTCTACCTGATCATGGTCTTCGACCCCCAGATCCTCTTCAACGACGGCTTCTATCCACTGCTCCACGTCGTCATCCCCGACGGGAGCCTGCTGCACCCGAAGTTCCCCTCCGCGCTCGGCTGCCGGACGCACGCGCTCACGCGCCTCTTCGACGTCCTCGGCGGCGCGCTCGCCCGCAAGAGCCCCGAGCACACGACCGCAGCCGGGTACGGCACGAGCCCCTACATGCTCTACTCGGGCTGGGACGGGAAAGGCGACTTCTTCTACCTGATGGAGATCTCGTACGGCGGCCTGCCCGGCCGTCCGATCGGCGACGGCCCGGACGGCCACTCCTGGTGGCCGCTCTTCCAGAACATCCCCACCGAGTACCTGGAGGCCTACTACCCGGTGCGGATCGACGGCTACACGACGGTCACGGACTCGGGCGGCGCGGGCTTCCACCGCGGCGGCAACGGGATCGAGAAGCGGTACGTCTACCTCGAGCCCGGCGAGATCTCCATCCACGACGATCGCTGGCTCACCTATCCGTGGGGCATCCTCGGCGGGACCCCGGGCAGCCGCTCGGAGAAGATCCTGAAGCGTGCCGACGGAACGGAGGAGCTCCTCCCGTCGAAGTGCGACGAGGTGCAGGTGCGGCCTGGGGACGTGCTCGTGTACCGGACGGCCGGCGGCGGGGGCTGGAAGGATCCCCTCGAGCGCCCGCTCGAGCAGGTCGAGGCGGACGTCGCCAAGGGGCTCGTCTCGCCTGAGAAGGCGGAGCGGGACTACGGCGTGGTCGTCGGCGACGCCGACGCGAGCGAGAAGCTGCGCGCCCGCCTCCGCGAGGAGCGTGGCGACCCGCTCGACTTCGACTTCGGACCGCCGCTCGACGAGATCCGCGGTCGCGCCCGGGAGGAGACGGGCCACGAGCCGCCCGAGGCGCCCGAGCCGCTTCCCTGGGCGCCGATGGAGTCGGCCGAGGACGCCCTCCGGCGGGTCAGAGAGCTCGGCGACCGGCAGATGACGCTGACCGA
>DASQWP010000272.1:0-4237 GCA_035640195.1 Gaiellaceae bacterium
TTGAGGAAGTCGCGGCGCGAGAGGTCGCGTCTGAGCCAGTTCATGTGGTACCTCCTTTCCGGGGCGTCATCGGAACGCTCCGCCCGTAAAACCCTGGATGAACCGGTCGAGGAAGACGTTGTAGAGAAGCGCGATCGGGATGCTGGGGATGAGCGCGGCGGCCAGCAGCCCCTGCCAGAAGAAGACGTCGCCGCGGATGAGCTCCGTGGGCACGCCGATCGCGACCGTCTTCGTCTCCGAGCTGGAGATGAACGTGAGCGCGTAGACGAACTCGTTGAAGGCGAGCGAGAAGGTGAAGATCACGACCGTCAGGATCCCGGGGATCGAGACGGGGAGGATGATCCGCCAGAGCGTCCCCAGCCGTGAGGCTCCGTCCACCTGGGCGGCGTCCTCCAGCTCCCGCGGGATGGTCCTGAAGAAGCCCATCAGGAGCCAGGTGGCGAAGGGGATCGTGAACGAGGGGTAGACGAGCATGAGCGAGACGAGGGAGTCCTGCAGGCCCAGCTCGGCGATCACTCGGGAGAGGGGCAGGAAGAGCAGCGTCGGCGGAACGAGGTAGGTGAGGAAGATGCCGACGCCGAGGCCCAGGCCGATCCGGCCCGCCAGGCGCGCGAGGGCGTAGCCGGCCGGGACCGCGAACGCGAGCGTGATCCCCACGATCACGACCGCCACGAGCGTCGTGTTGACGAGCCAGCGGACGTACTCCGTCTGCGTGAAGAGGAAGTCGAGGTTCGCGAACGTCGGCGGGTCGTTGAAGATGAGCGGGTTGTTGTTCTGGTTGTAGAGGTCGCCGTTCGTCTTGAACGCCGTGACGAGCATGAGGTAGAAGGGGTAGGCGAGCACGATCGCGAACGGCCCCACGACGAGGTACGTGAGCAGGTTTCGCCTCGCTCGCCGGCTGGTCACCTACGTGACCTCCGTCCTGCGCGCGAACCACAGCATGAGCACGGCGACGACGAGGAGGATGGGGAAGAGGAAGAGCGAGACCGCGGCGCCGGGACCCAGGGATCCCGAAAGGATCCCGGTCGTGAAGGCCCAGGTCGTGATCATGTGCGTCGAGTTGAACGGGCCGCCGTTGTTTGCGAGCAGGTAGACGACCACCATGTCCGTGGCCGTGAAGACGATCCCGAAGAGGACCGCGATCGTCATGATCGGGAGGACGAGCGGGATGGTGACGTAGACCATCTTCCGCCAGCCGGTGGCGCCGTCGACCGCCGCCGCGTCCTGTACCTCGCGGGGGATCGAGGCGAGGCCGGCGATGATGATGATGGTGGCGAAGGGAAGGAGACGCCACGAGTGGGCCGTGATGACGGCGGCCATCGTGAGGTCCGGGTTCCCGGTCCACTGTGGGTTCTCCCGCTCGCCCAGCAGGTGCAGCGTCTGCCCGATCCAGTTCACCGAGCTGTAGAGCGAGTCGAAGATCCACTTCCAGCCGAGGATCCCGAGCGAGATTGGGGCCGCCCAGGGCAGGATGATGAGGAAGCGGAGGAACCACTTCCCGCGGAAGTCCCGGACGAGGAAGTTGGCGAGCACCTTCGCCAGAACGAGAACGATGACCTGCGAGACCAGCGTGAAGAAGAACGTGTTGCGGAGCGCGTCGCGGAAGATCGGGTTCGACCACTGGAGCTTGAAGTTGTCGAGCCCGACGAAGTCCCCCGTGAGCGAGCCCGCGATCGCATTCGTGAACGAGAGGTAGATGGCGAGGAGGAGCGGGCCGCCGACGAGGACGGCGATGAAGGTGACCGTGGGCGCGATGAGGACCGTGGCGAGGAAACGGCGGTTCTCGAGGTGATCCCGCCAGCCGACGGTGCTTCGGCCGGCACGAGCGACGGCCTCCATTCGCCTGGCGATCTACCCGGATTGACGGACTCGCAATCCGGGAATCGTTCTCCCAGACGTGGCTCGGATCGAGCTCGAGAATCTCACGAAGGTCTTTCCCGACGGGACGCGCGCCGTCTCGGGCCTCGACCTCGAGATCGACGACGAGGAGTTCGTCGTGCTCGTCGGCCCCTCGGGCTGCGGGAAGACGACCGCCTTGCGCATGGTCGCCGGGCTGGAGGAGATCACGGACGGGCATGTGCGGATCGGCGACCGGGTCGTCGACGACCTGCCGCCCAAGGCGCGCGACATCGCCATGGTCTTCCAGAACTACGCGCTCTACCCGCACATGTCGTCGTACGACAACATGGCGTTCGGCCTCAAGATGCGCGGCGAGGGCAAGGGCGTCATCCGCCGCCGCGTCGACGGGGCCGCCGGCCTCCTCGGCCTCGCCGGGACGCTCGAGAAGAAGCCGCGCACGCTCTCCGGCGGCCAGCGCCAGCGCGTCGCCATGGGCCGCTCGATCGTGCGCGAGCCGCAGGCCTTCCTCATGGACGAGCCCCTCTCGAACCTGGACGCGAAGCTGCGTGTGCAGATGCGCGCCGAGATCTCGCGCCTCCAGCGCGACCTGGGCGTGACGACGATCTACGTCACCCACGACCAGGTGGAGGCGATGACCATGGGCGATCGGGTCGCGGTCATGCACGACGGCGTCCTCCAGCAGGTCGAGCGGCCGCAGGTGCTCTACGACCGGCCGGCCAACCTCTTCGTCGCCGGCTTCATCGGCTCCCCTGCGATGAACATGGTCGAGGCCGAGCTCGAGCAGGCGGACGGCCGGCTCGCGGTGCGCATCGGCGACGACCGGCTCGCCTTCGGCGGCGAGGTCGCCGAGACCCACCCGGACCTCGCCCGGCACGTGGGGCGCACCGTCGTCATCGGTATCCGCCCGGAGGATCTCGAGGACGCCGCCGTCGCCGGTGGGGGCGGTGACGGGCGGACCATCTCGACGACCGTCGACCTCCGTGAGGACATGGGCTCGGAGGTCTTCCTCCACTTCGCCGTCGACGCCGCTCCCGTGCGCACCAGGGAGGTGCTCGAAGCCGTCGGCGTGGAGGCGATCGAGGCGGCGGAAGGGGAGAGCGCCAGCCGCGGCACGCCGTTCATCGCGCGAGTCGACCGGACGACGCGGGCGCAGGAGGGGAGCCGGGTCGACCTCGTCGTCGACACCCGCCACCTGCACTTCTTCGATCCCGAGACGGGCGCCGGGATCTACCGCGAGGGCAAGCCCGCCGCGGCCTAGAGGTCGTAGGCCGGCCGGCGGCGCGCCCGCACGCCGGGGTGCAGGCTCTTCCAGGCGGTCAGGTACGCCTCGAGCTCGAGCCTGGCGGCTTCCTCGGGCAGCACGGCCGGGAGGCTCACCGCGAGCGAGCCGCCCTCCGCATGGTCCGCCTCGCAGCGGGCCCGCCGGAGGAAGGAGACGAGGTCGTCCGCGAGCGACGGGTCGCTGAGCTCGACCTTCATGGGACGAGGTCGGCGACGACGCCCGGGTGACGCGCCCGCCAGTTGGCGAGGTAGAAGCCGAGGTGAAGCTGCGCCTGCTCCGGTGTCGCCGTCGTCGGAATGGTCACCTCGACCGTGTCCGCGTCGGTCTGCGCGGCCGCGTAGTTGGCCCGCTGGAGCGAGGTCAAGAGGTCGTACACGAACGCAGGGTCGGAGACGTAAACCTTCATAGCCGCAGAACTCCTTAAGAGGTTGTCCCGAATCGGAGTGTGCGCCGCGCAGGCGGCCGCGACAACTCCCCGAAAGTACTGTCGCGCGGGGAGGGCGATCCGCCCCTTTCGGCCGTGGTTTCCGGGCCTGCGGAGGCGCATCATGGAGCGATGAAGAGGCAGAAGGTGGGGCCGCGGGATGGCGAGCGGCACCCTCTCGCGGGTGACCGGGAAGTCCGCCGCTGGCGCCGGCTCCAGCTCCTCGCCTTGGGCTTCTCGCTCCGCGACGCGCGCCTGCTGGCCGAGTCGCCGGCGGAGCTCGGCACGATCCGCGCCCTGCTGGCGCGCGGCTGTCCGCTCGAGACGGCGCGCCGGATCGTCCTGTAGGACACCACCGCCGCTGACCGGAGGCAATGACTCGTTCGAGTGATGGCCCGAGCCGGGCCCGGATCCTACGCTCAGCCTGGAAGGCTCCTCCATGAACCTGCGCGACTTGCCCCTCGGAAGCCTGATCGTCCGCGACGGGATCGTCCGCGCTGCCGACGTCCGCGACGCCCTCGTCGAGGCCCAGGACACAGACCGTCGCCTGGGCGAGGTGCTGCTCGCGCGCGGCTGGATCCGCGAGCGCGACCTCGCGCGGCTCCTCGCCCAGCAGGAGGGGCTCGACTTCGTCGACCTCGGCATGGTCGACCTCGACGAGCGCGCGGTCG
>DASQWP010000273.1:0-2404 GCA_035640195.1 Gaiellaceae bacterium
GATTCGCAAGGACGCTCCGCTCGACGTCGCCGCGCTCGTCGGCTGCGCCGTGATGACCGGTTTCGGCGCCGCCGTCAACCGGGCCCGGGTCGAGCCGGGGAGTGCGATCGTCGTGTTCGGCGCGGGCGGCGTCGGGCTCTCGGCGGTCATGGGAGCGCGCTTCGCGGGCGCGCGGACGATCGTCGCCGCCGACCCCGTCGCGTTCAAGCGCGAAACCGCGCTCGAGCTGGGGGCGACGCACGCGGTGGAGCCCGGCGCCGCCGGGGAGCTCCTGCTCGAGCTGACGGAAGGGCGAGGCGCGGACGTCGCCGTCGACACGGCGGGCGTGCCGGGGGTCGTCGCCCAGGCGTACGACGCGGTGCGGCGCGGCGGCACGGTCGTCGCCGTCGGGATCCCGCCGGTGGGCGCGACCGCCGATCTGCCGGGCCCGGGGCTGCCGCGGGAGGAGAAGGTCGTGACGGGCAGCTTCTACGGCTCCTGCCGTCCGCAGGCGGACATGCCGCTCCTGCTCGACCTCTTCATGGAGGGGAGGCTGCCGCTCGACCGCCTCGTCACCCGCAAGTACCCGCTGGAGGAGGTCAACGAGGCCTTCGCCGCGATGAACGCGGGCGAGGTCGCGCGGGCGGTGGTTGCGCTCTGACCGCCGCCGGCCGGCCGCAGATCGGCGAGGGCTTCGCCGGTAGCGGGCCCAACGCGGCCCACGTGAACACCGTCCTCGGGCGCAGGGACGGCCCGGTCGGAACGGCCTGGGCGACGGCGCTCGCCACCCCGCGGCAGGGCCATGTCCCGTTCGTCGTGGTCCTGCGTCCGAACATGCCGGTGAAGCCCGCGACGCTCTTCGTCAACAAGGCGGACGTCCGCGGCAACCTCCACGCGGGGCTGACCTGGGGCGCGGCGCAGGCCGGGGTCGCAGGGGGTGTCCTCGGGGCCGTCGCAGAGGGCGTCGTGCCGGCCGAGGAGGTGGACGACCTCGTCCTCGTCGCCGCGGTCTGGGTCGACTGGGCCGCCGACGACGAGGAGGACGTGTACGCCAACAACCTCCGCGCGACTCAGGACGCCCTCCGGGCGGGAGCGGAAGGCCGGCCCCGCCTGGAGGAGCTCCTCGCCGCCCGAGACGAGCCTGCGAACCCGTTCTTCCGGCGCGGGTGAAGATCACCGGGATCCGGCTCCGCCGCCTGCGGTTTCCGCTCGATCCGCCCTTCCTCGCGGCCTGGGACCCGTTGGCACGCCGCTCGTTCGAGGCGACGCTCGTCCTCGTCGAGACGGACGAGGGCCTCGTCGGCGTCGGTTCCGGCGACACGATGGACGGGTTCGAGCGCTGGGAGGGGCTCTTCCTCGGCGAGAACGCGCTCGAGATCGAGCGTCACGTACGCGTCCTGGAGGCACTCGCGTTCCAGGCCGGCCGCTTCTGGCCGCTCGAGGCAGCTCTCTGGGACCTGGCGGGGAAGGTCGAGGGTGTTCCGGCGGCACGATTGCTCGGCGGCGCGCTCGAAGGGCTGCCGACGTACGCGTCGTGCGGCGTGCTCGCGCCTCCTGCGGAGCGCGCGGAGAGCGCTCGGGCACTCCAGGAGGCCGGCTTCCACGCCCTCAAGCTCCGCATCGCGCCGTCCCGTGTCGAGGCGGGGATCGCGACCGTGCGTGCCGTGCGCGAGGCGCTCGGCTCAAGCATGGACGTGATCGTCGACCTCAACCACGGCTGGCGCATGCCCGGCGACGTCGCTGAGCCACTCCCCTTCGAGGCCGTCCGCCGGCTCGCGGAGGAGCTTCGGGAGCTGGGCGTGCTCTGGCTCGAGGAGCCCCTCCCCCGCCACGACGTTCGCGGCCACGCGGCGCTACGGGAGACCGGCATCGCCGTCGCCGGCGGCGAGATGGCGCGCGAGCCCGCCGAGCTGGAGAGGTTCCTCGAGGCTGATGCGCTCGACGTCTACCAGCCCGACGCCGTGCTGGCGGTGGGGCTTCTCCGGGCGCGCGAGCTCGCCGAGCGTGCGCTCGCCCGTGGCCGCCGCTTCACGCCGCACACCTGGACGAACGGGATCGGGCTCCTGGCCAACCTCCACCTGGCTGCCGGCGTGGGAGGCGGTCCGTATCTCGAGTATCCGTACGACCCACCCGGCTGGACGCCGGAGCGGCGCGACTTCATGCTGACCCAGCCGCTGCGGCCGGACGGCGGCGGCTTCCTGCGCGTCCCCGACCGCCCCGGGCTCGGCGTCGAGCTCGACGAGGAGGCTCTGCGGCACTTCGCCGTCGACTGACATGCCGAGCTACGACGTCCACCAGCACCTCTGGCCCGAGCCTGTCTTCGAGGCCCTGCGCGGCCGGCGACGGCCCCCGCGCCTCCGGCACGACGTGCTCGAGCTCGAGGAGGGCTCCTTCCCGGTCGACCAGCGGAAGCACCGGCTCGAGT
>DASQWP010000274.1:0-2172 GCA_035640195.1 Gaiellaceae bacterium
CCGGAGCAGAGAGCTTCTGTGTGGAGAGCACCGTCGGTAGTGAGACGTGGTCGGCCCGTGGCCCAAGCCACGACGTCGGCCTCGGGCCCTGCAAGGGTTAAGTTCGCCAGTCGCGAAGGGAAACGCCAAGTCGACTAGCACGCCTCGATCTCCCCGTCCCGCAAGATCACAACGCCCGCAACGGCGCCGAGAGGAGGCGGATACCAGGTCGACGATGCGCGGCGTAACGGCCGCGAGGAAGTCAAGTTGATCGCGGGCGAGCGGAGCCTTTCTGAGCGTCGCCGATTCGCCCTTCGCCCGCCCGGGTAGGGCCCGGCCGAGGCCGCACCGTGCGCGCCGTGTCGATCATCGTCGCCGGCGAGCCGTACCTCCTCGACCCCGAGGAGGCGGCGAGCTTGGCCTGGCTCCTCCGCACCCTCGACGCCCCTGAGGCGCCCGACATCGAGACGGCCGCGATGACGGCGGCAGTCATCGTCGAGGATGCCGCACGAGGCGGGCGAGCCGGCACGCGAATGCTGACGAACGAAGAGGAACGCGCGGTCCTGAGCGTTCTCGAGCAGGCGGCGAGGGCCGCCCGCCTCCCCCCTCGGCTCGCCCGGCTCCACCGCGCCCTCCAACTCGAGCACGGCTAGGACGACGACGCGAAGCCCCGTATACGCTCGTAAACGCCCGTACACAATTCCACCTAGCGCTCGCGGGAGGCCCAGCCTGTCTCGGCCGGTTTCGAGCGCAGACGGGCTCACAACGCCCCGCCGATCGCTGGACGCGACCGGGACATTTCCGCGTCGGCGCTCGCTAACCTGCCGCGGTTGCGCAGCTACCGCGTCACCGTCGAGACGGAGAAGGGCGCCGCGCCCGCCGACAGGGTCGTCGGCAGCGTGCTCGCCGCCCTCGTAAGCATGCCGGGCACGCTCGACCCGACCGTGACCCGTGATGCGGAAGGCGTACTCTCGGCATCGTTCACCGTGCTCGAGACGGAGATGGGTCGCGCTGGAACGCGGGCCGGCGAGTTCTTCCGAGAGGCGGTTCGACAGGCCGGTGTCAACGCCCAATGGCGCCTCATCGAGACTGACGAGGGTCCGCCGATCGACCCGGCTGGCTAGCCAGCTCACACGCCCACGCCCAACCGTTCGCGCCGCCTCCGCGTGCTCACGCACCGTCAGCCTCCCGCTCGCCCGCCTCAAGCTGCCGCGCCGAGCCCTCGACCACGTCGCCGCCATCCCGCGCCGTCGCTCGCTCGAGCTGGCGACGAAGGCGAGCGAGAACGTCCCCATCCGCCGGCACCCGCCCCGCTCTCGCCTCCTCGAGCACCCAGAGGATCGTGTCTTGCCAGCCGCTCTCGACCTGCCGGTAATCCTCGAGCGCGATCATCCCCCGCTCGACAGCCAGCCGGTCGAGGTCGAGCTCGACCCGCGAGCGCAGCGTCAACGCCATCTCGGCGAAGAGCCTCGTTTCGTTTCGCTCCCACCGCGGCAACTCACGCAGGATCGGGCGCGGCTCCCCCTTGTCGCCGAGCAGGCCGACCTGATCGAGCCACGCGAAGACGAGGCTCTTCCGAGCCCAAATCTCGGCGAGCGTCCGTGCCGGCATCTCGTACGCTGGCTCCCAGGGGACGAAGACCGCTCGCAGGGCCGCGTACTCCTCCTCGGCGACCTCCCGCAGACGCCCTGGCGAGTAGGCGCCGTGGGTGACGGCCGCATCGTTCGTCTCCGGCTCGAAGGGCGGACGCTGCCCCTGGAACGCCGGCGTCCAGCGGCCCTCCGAGTCGAGGCCGGAGCGCGGGTCCGGCGTGCGCCTCGCCTCAGCCACGGTCGCGCTCTCGGTCGAGGTAGAGGTCGAGGCTGGCGTCGTCGAGCGCCCGCTTCAAGGCGACGATGACGCGCTCGACCCAGACGGCATAGTCGGTGGCGATGAAGTCGAAGAGCTCCTGAGCGTCCCCCTCGATCGTTCTTGAAGAGCGCCCGCTACTCGCCGCGCTTCACGTCCGCGGTCACCGTAGCCTTATAAGCTCCCGGGCTTCCGCGAGCGTGCGCGCCGCCCGCTTCCGCTGCCGGCCGTACGGGGCCCGGAACACGACGACATACCGCGAGCCGCGCTTGTAGATCCCGGGCGTGGCCGACTCCATCTTGGCTTACGACTCCGCCTTTCGGCCGCGGATGAGCCGCAGCGCCG